>NZ_JASNFN010000021.1:0-136866 GCF_030731085.1 Blastococcus carthaginiensis
CCTAGGTGTACCCGGCCAGGACGTTGGTGACGGCGGTCGGGGTTGCACGCAGGAGAACCTCCGAGTGGGGTGTGGCTTGTCTAAGGCCCACATCCGCCCGGAGGTTCTCGTGTCCCACGGTAATGCCCGCACCACGTTCCATGGCCGGAAACTGATCGTCGCGCGGTGGCAGAACGGGTGGACGAAGGCGCACATCGCCGCGGCGATGGGGCTCTCCCGCAAATGCGTGCGAACCTGGATCACCCGCTACCAGGACGAGGGCGAGGCCGGGCTGGTCGACCGGTCGTCCCGCCCGCACACCAGCCCGCGGCGCACGACGGCCGAGACCGAGCAGCGCATCGTCGAACTGCGCGGTGCCGAGCGCCGGGGCCCGGCCTGGATCGGGGCGGAGCTGGGCGTGCCGGCCCGCACGGTGTCCCGTGTGCTGCGTCGCCACGGGCAGCCCCGGCTGGCCGCGCTGGACCCGATGACCGGGGAGGTGATCCGGTTCTCGAAGCAGACGGCGGTCCGCTACGAGCGGGCCCGGCCCGGCGAGCTGGTGCACATGGACGTGAAGAAGCTCGCGCGCATCCCCGACGGCGGCGGCTGGCGGGCCCACGGCCGCGTCGCGGTCACCCCCGACCGCAGCCGCGCCCAACGCTCAGAGAACCGCAGCCCCGGCTATGACTACGTCCACTCCCTGGTCGATGACCACTCCCGGCTGGCCTACTCCGAGATCCTGCCCGATGAGAAGGGCACTACCTGCGCGGCGTTCCTGACCCGGGCCGCGGCCTACTTCACCGCCCACGGCATCACCCGGATCGAGCGGGTGATGACCGACAACGCCTGGGCCTACAAGTACTCCCTACGCGAGGTCTGCGCCGCGCTCGGGGCCCGCCAGAAGTTCATCCGACCGCACTGCCCGTGGCAGAACGGCAAGGTCGAACGCCTCAACCGCACCCTGGTCACCGAGTGGGCCTACCGGCAGCCCTTCACCAGCAACGCCGAACGCGCCGCCGCCCTTGCTCCCTGGCTGGAGCACTACAACACTCGACGCCGCCACAGCGCACTCGGCGGGGAGCCCCCGATCAGCCGACTGGCACCAACCTGATGGCTCGGTACACCTAGGAGGGGTGGCCCTCCACGTCGCCCTCGTCTCCCTGCGGCGCCTCGCGGGGAGCGCTCTGCGCCTCCAGGGACGCCGCCATCTCGGGCGACTCCTGCTCGAGGGCGATGTCACGGGGCTGCGGCGTCTCGGGGTCCGGCGTCGTCATGCCCCCACCCTGCCGCAGCGCGCCGCGCCCCGCTCCCTCACCCGCCTGCTCGAGGCAGCCACCTCGGGCGGAAGACCACCGTGCCCGACTGCGCCGGCACGTCCAGCACCACGGTGCCGGTGACCGACGAGGACGGTGCCAGCGGTACCGCCGGGAAGGCGACCGCCCCGGTGCCGCACCCCCCGGCCGGCGCCCTGCCGGCGGCCACGGTCCCGTCGTCCGCGACCAGGCGGAAGTCGGCGGGCGAGACGCTGCGCTCGCCACCGAGGACGGAGAGGTCGGCGCCGGTGGTCACGGTGATCCGGACCGCCACCAGCGTGCCGTTGCCCGGGACGACGGACGCATCGGCGCAGGACGCGCCGGGGAGCACCTGCTCCAGCGTGACCGAGAGCGCCGGGCCGCTCGTCGCGGGGTCGAGCACCTCTACCGACGCCCCGGGTGCCAGCACCACGGGCGCGGGCTCGGCGGGCGGCGGCTCCGCCGGGGGCTCCTCGGTGGGCGGCGGTTCCTCGACCGGGGGTGGCTCCTCGGCGGGCGGCTCCTCGACGGGAGGTGGTTCCTCGGCGGGTGGCTCCTCGGCCGGGGGTGGGTCGACCGGCGACGGGTCGGCGGGGAACGGGTCGGTGGGGGACGGGTCCGCGGGAGAGGGATCCGCAGGGGACGTGCCCGCGGGCGACCTGTCGGAGGGGGGGAGGGTCGTCGCCGGGGGATCGGTCGTCGGGGACGGCTGCACCGACGACGACGGGACGGCGGGTGGCTGCGTCGTGGCCGGTGCCGTGGTCCCGGCGGGTGGCGCGGGGGCGCTGGCCGGTCCCACCGCCTGGTGCGGCGACTCACCCCGGACCGCCGGGGACGGGGGCGGCTCGGTCGTGCGTGACGCCGGTGGGCCGGGATCGACGTCCAGCACGGGGCCGGGGTCGGGGTCGGTCGGACGGGCCGCCGGCCGGAGGGAGCTGACCGCCGGGGCGGGGGCACCGGGGGTGAACCAGTCGGCCGAGCCGGGGGGCAGGGCACCGATCGTCGGGATGACCAGCGGACCCACGCCGGCGTCCTCGGGCAGCACCCAGGTCTGCGGGTCGGCCGCGTGGTCGGCTGCCACCTGTACGGCACCGGCGGTCGGCGGAGCGGAGCTGCTCAGCGCCAGCACGGCGGCGGAGCCCAGCCCACCGGTCATCGCGGCCAGCGCCCGCAGCCGGCGGCGGGCCAGCAGCTGGGCGTGGTAGCGGGCCAGCGGCGACGGCGGTGGTGGTGCCGACCGCTGCGGTACCAGGCGCCGGCGCACCGGGGCCGCCGGCCGCCGGACGGCGGCGGGATCGCGCGGGACCGGTGACGGTCGCCGCGCCGGGCGGGCGGCTTCGGGGTCAACGGAGACGGGCTGCGGGCCACGCGCCGGATCGGCTCCCGGTGCGGGCGGGGGCGAGCTGGTCATCGTCATCACCGCCAGGGTCGGCGAGCCGGGGCAACGCCCGGGGAGGAGGGGCTGAACGATAACCGCCGGGACGGCGTCGCGGGGAGGTTCCGGAGCCCGAGCTCGTCCGTCCACCCGCTCCTGGACGTCGGCCCCCCCCCCCCCCCCGGCCGCCCCCCCCGACCGCGCTACCGCCCCCGCAGATCACGGCGGAGGATTTTCCCGGTCACCGTCTTGGGTAGCTCCTCGACCAGCTCCACGCTGCGCGGGTACTTGTAGGCCGCCATCCGTTCCTTGCAGTGCGCGATCAGCTCCTCGGGTGTGGTGCTCGCCCCGGGCCGGAGGCTGACGAACGCCTTCACCGTCTCGCCGCGCTTCTCGTCGGGGACGCCGACCACCGCCGATTCGCGCACCGCCGGGTGCTCGGCGAGCACGTCCTCGACCTCGCGGGGCCACACCTTGTATCCCGAGGCGTTGATCATGTCCTTCTTGCGGTCGACGATGAACACCCAGCCCTCGGCGTTCATGAAGCCGACGTCCCCGCTCTTGAGCGCACCGCCGGGCAGGCCGGCCGCGGTCTCCTCGGGCTTGCCCCAGTAGCCGGCCACCACCTGCGGGCCCTCGGCGACGATCTCGCCGACCTCGCCCAGCGGCAGGTCGCGCCCCTCGTCGTCCTGGATGCGCACCACCGTGTTCGGGGCGGGGACGCCGACCGAGAGCGCGCCCGAGACGGGGTCCACCGGTGACGGCGCCCCGAACGGGGTCACCGTCATCGGCGACGTCGTCTCGGTCAGGCCGTAGGCGCTGTGCACCTGCTTGCCGGTGGCCGCCAGGAAGTTCTGTTCCGCGGTGGGGGAGATCGCCGCCCCGCCGGAGTAGATGGAGGTGAACGAGGCGACGTGGTCCTTGCTGAACCCCGGGGCGTCGAGCAGCGCCGTGAAGGCGGTGATCGCGCCGATGGTGAAGGCGGGGCGGTGCTCGGCGAAGGCGTCGAGCACGACCTGGGGCTCGAACCGGTAGGTCAGCACCAGCGGGGCGGGCACGAGCAGGCTGACGGCGATGTGCCCGATCAGCCCGGTGATGTGGAACAGCGGGGCGACGCCGAAGATCGCGCCGTCCCGGCCCGCGTGCACCCAGTCGCGGTAGACCTGGGCGGTGAACACCACGTTCCGGTGGGTGTTCATCGCTCCCTTGGGCACGCCCGTGGTGCCCGAGGTGTAGGTCAGGAACGCCACGTCGTCGGAGCGCAGGCCGACCGGCGGCGGCACTCGGCCGCGGTGGACGGC
This sequence comes from Blastococcus carthaginiensis, assembly GCF_030731085.1. Taxonomy (NCBI): domain Bacteria; kingdom Bacillati; phylum Actinomycetota; class Actinomycetes; order Geodermatophilales; family Geodermatophilaceae; genus Blastococcus; species Blastococcus carthaginiensis. The sequence continues at coordinate 3,948 of NZ_JASNFN010000021.1, forward strand.
GACGAACTCGGCGAAGTCCGTCGTCCCCTCGTGCCGCTGCCGGGTGGTGCCGGCGAAGAGCCGCTCGTCGTCGCGGGTCTGGAACTCCAGCTCGCTGGTGGTGAGCACCAGGCGCACGCCGGTCCCGGGCACCACCTCGCGCGCCACCTGGTCGTAGAGCGTCTCCAGCGACAGCAGCACGGTGGCGCCGGAGTCCTCGAGCAGGTAGGAGAGCTCGCGGGCCCGGCTCATCGGGTTGATCGACACCATGATCCCGCCGGCCTTCCAGGCGGCGACCATGGCGATGACGAACTGCGGCACGTTCTGCAGGTAGACCGCCAGCCGGTCGCCCGGCCCGAAGCCGCGGGCGAGCAGCCCGACGGCGAGGGCGTCGCTGAGCTCGTCGAGCTCCCGGCGGGTGATCGTCCCGTCGAAGTACCGCAGCGCCACGCTGTCGGGGTCGCGCTCGACGCCCGCCCGGAACATCTCCAGGGCGGTGTCGAACTCGATCGCGTAGTCGGCCGGCTGGTCGCCGTAGAGCGCCAGCCACGGCCGGTCGTCGTAGCCGCTCATGGCGCTGCTCGATGACGACGGGGTCGACGGGGGTGCCGGCGGCCTCGGCGAGCTCGGGCGCGGCGGATCTCGTCAGCGGTCACACCGCCCGCCCCGTGGGTGGCTGCGTCCCCGAGCAGCGCACCGCAGCGCGGCGCGGTCACGAGGGGGTCGGTCACGGACACCTCCGGGGCTGGGCGGTCACCCGTCCGTCGGACGGTCGGGGCGGCGCTCCGGACTATCCGCCGGGTGTGGTGGCGCCACAACCGGCGTGCAACATTCGGTGCGATCGCGCACCACCCGGAGCGCCGTCCGAGCCGCAGGGAGACCCCGTGACCAGCACCGTGCCCGGCAACCCGGAATCCGTCTTCACCTACGGGGCGCCGCAGCTGAAGTTCGGCAACGGCGCCTCCGACGAGATCGGTTTCGACCTCAGCCGGTACGGCGTGCGCCGGGTGCTGGTGGTGACCGACCCCGGGGTGGCCGCCACCGGGCACCCGCAGCGGGTGGCCGACCAGATGGCGCAGTTCGGCATCGAGGCCCGGGTGTTCGACGGCGTCCACGTCGAGCCGACCGACGTGAGCCTGGTCGAGGCGATCGACGAGGCGCGGTCCTCGGGCCCGTGGGACGCCTTCGTCGCCGTCGGCGGCGGGTCGAGCATCGACACCGCGAAGGCGATCAACCTGCTCACCACGAACCCCGGCGAGCTCATGGACTACGTCAACGTGCCGGTCGGCAAGGGGCAGGCGCCGTCGCAGCCGCTGAAGCCGCTGGTCGCCGTCCCGACGACGACCGGCACCGGCTCCGAGAGCACCACGATCTGCGTGATGGATGTGATCGCCCAGCGGGTGAAGAGCGGCATCAGCCACGCGTGGCTGCGGCCCACCCTGGCCGTCATCGACCCCGACCTCACGCTGAGTCAGCCGCCCGGGGTGACGGCGGCCTCGGGCATGGATATCCTCTGCCACGCGCTGGAGAGCTACACCGCCCGCTGGTACACGACCTACGACCGCAAGAGCCCCGACCAGCGGGTGCCCTACTGCGGCTCCAACCCCATCTCGGACATGTGGTCGGAGAAGGCGATGAGCCTGCTGGCCGGGTCGTTCCGGAAGGCCGTCCGGGACGGGGACGACGCGCAGGCCCGCTTCGACATGGCGATCGCGGCCACCTTCGCCGGCATGGGCTTCGGCAACGCCGGCGTGCACATCCCGCACGCCAACGCCTACCCCATCGCCGGGCAGGTGAAGGACTTCCACCCCGAGGACTACCCGGGCAGCGAGGCCATGGTGCCGCACGGGATGTCGGTGGCGCTGACCGCGCCCGAGGCGTTCCGCTTCACGTTCGAGGCGTCGCCGGAGCGGCACGTCCGCGTCGCCGAGCTGCTCGCGCCCGGCGCCGACTGCCCGGCCGACGCCGCGGAGTTCCTGCCCACGGTGCTGGCCGACCTGATGCGCGACATCGACATCCCCAACGGGGTGGGCGCGGTCGGGTTCGGCGAGGGCGACATCCCCGACCTGGTCGACGGCGCGATGAAGCAGCAGCGGCTGCTGGCCACCTGCCCCCGTGCGGTCACCGAGGACGACCTCGCCGGCATCTTCCGCCGGTCGATCTCCCTCTGGTGAGGCGGCTCAGCGGGGGGCGACGACGGTCTTGGTGACCTGGCCGGTGGCGACCAGGACGCCGTCGACGGTGGCCTCCGCCCGCATGAACGCGACCGCCCGGCCGCGGCGCAGCACGGAGGCGGTGACTTCCACCGCGGACCCGGCGCCCACCGGCCGCAGCAGCGAGGCCGAGACGTCGTGGGTGACGGCGTGCTCGCCGTCGCCGAGGTGGGGGAGCAGCGCGAGGAACGAGGCGACGTCCAGCAGGGCGTAGACGACGCCGCCGTGCAGCATCCCGGCCGGGTTCTGCGCGGCCGGGCTCACGGGGAACCGGATGCCCGCCGCCGGGTCCGCCTCGTCGCGCAGCTCGACGCCGAGGAACCGGTGCAGCGGGATGTCGAGGACGGTCTGCACGAGGGCTCGGGAGACGGGTGCGCCGGTCATCGGGCCAGCATCCATCAACAGCCCCGGCCGCTTCCCACAGACCCCGGCCGAGCCCCGCGGGGAGGGCGTCGGCGTTCCTAGGCTCCGTTCTGGTCAGGCAACCGGGAGGAGGCCGCGGTGGGTGCGTACGGGGATCCCGACGCCTTGGACGGGCTGGCCGCCGAGCTGGCCCGGCGCGCCGGGGCGGTGCGGGCGGCGGGGGAGGAGCACCGGCGCGCGGGAGCGCGCACCCGCTGGGTCTCCGACGCCGCCACGGCCTACCGCCGCCAGCAGGCCCGGGACTGCGCGGCCGTCGACGCCGCGGCCGACGCCATGGCGCACGCCGCCGGCCTGCTGCGCCGGCACGCCGACGAGGTGCGCGCACGGCTGGCGGCGATCGCCCGCGCCGAGCGGGCGGTCCGCTCGTGGCTGGACCAGCAGGCGGCCCGGGGCGGCGACCTGCTCGAGGAGGTCGCCGACGTGGTGGGGGAGCTGCCGGAGGCGGGTGCGGAGGCATGGCGCACGGTGTCGGCCCGGCTGAGCAGCGCGGGCCTGTGGTGACCGGCGCCGCCATCGAGGTCCGCGGCGGGGCGGGCGGTGTGGAGGCCGACCTCGCCGACCTCACCTCCCTGGCCGGCAGCAGCCTCGACCTGGCCGAGGCGCTGGCCGCCACGAGCGCGGTCTGCCACGGCATGCTGGCCGACCCGGACCTGCTCGCGTCGGCGGTGCTCGATCCCGTCGGCGTCGCCCGCTTCGAGGCGGCGCTGCTGGCAGCGCTCGACGGCGCCGGTGGCCTCACGGCGCTCGCCGTGGCGTTCACCGCGCGCGCGGCGACCCTGCGGGCAGCGGCCGAGGCGTACGCGGCCGCGGACGCCGCGCTCGCCGGCCTGGCCGACGACCTGCACTGGGCGGCCGGCTTCTTCCCGGAGGCGACCGTGGGCGGCCTGCTGGTCCTCGGAGCCGGGCGGGTCCTGACCGACCCGGTCGGCGCCGTCGACGGGGCGCGCGACCTGGCCGACGACCCCGAGGGGTGGCTGGCCGAGCACCCGGGCGTGGTCGACCACGTCGTCAACGCCGCTCCCGGTGCGGCGTCGCGGCTGGGCCTGAGCACCGGCGGGCTGCTCTCCCCGTGGTTCGGCGGCGGCGACGTCCGGTCCGCGGTCGCGCGGCTGGGCCGGCTGTGGCCGGACGGGGTGCCCGTCGTGGCCGAGCGGCCGGACGACGTCCGCGCCGCCGCGGTCCGGCCGCCCCGGGGCGTCGCGGACCTGCTGGCGGCGCTCGACCTGCGGTCCGAGGAATCGGACGCCGACCGCGACCACATCGGCGTCCGGGTGCTCACCCGCGCCGACGGCACCACCGCCTACGTCGTCGACATCCCCGGGACGCAGGACTGGGACCTGCCCGGTGGCGGGGTCAACCCGGCGACCAACGACCTGGGCACCAACCTGCGGGTGCTCGGCGGCGACGTCACGACGCGGCAGCGGGCGGTCGCCGAGGCGCTGCGGCGGGCCGGCGCCGGGCCCGCCGACCCGGTGCTGCTCGTGGGGCACAGCCAGGGCGGGATGGTGGCCGCGCAGGCGGCGCACGACGCGGGGACGGCGGACTTCCCCTACGACGTGCGCTGCGTGCTCACCGCGGGTGCGCCGATCGGCCGGGTGGAGGTGCCCGCGCGGGTCCAGGTGCTGGCGCTGGAGAACGTCCACGACGTCGTCCCGCACCTCGACGGCCGGGACAACGACGACGACGCGAACGTGACCACGGTGACCTTCGAGCGGCGGACCGGGGCCATCGGCACCGACCACGGGCTCCGGAACAGCTACCTGCACGGCGCCCGGGCCGTCGACCGCAGTGACGCCCCCTCGCTTGCGGCCTACCGGGTGAGCGCGGCACCCTTCCTCGCCGGGTCCGGCGATGACGTGACCGTCGTGGCCCACGTCTACTCGATCAGCAGGGGGTGAGCGGTCCGTGCGCCTGCTCGTGCCCGCGGCGGTGCTGCTCGCCGTGGCCGGCTGCTCCGGCGGGGGCGGTGGGACGCCGCCGGCCCCGTCCCCGGACGCTGCCGGGATCGGTGCCGCCGTCGAGGCCGGGCTGCTCGCCCGGGACGACGTCGCCGCCGTCGACTTCCGCTACAAGGACACGGCGACGGACCCGGCGAGCAGCACGGTGGACGTCACGGCCAAGCCGGGCGCCGACCCGCGCGCCATCCACGAGGAGGCGGTGCGCCTGGTGTGGCAGAGCGCGTTGCAGCCGCTCAACTCGATCGGCGTGAACGTCGTCGACCCCCGGGATCCGGTGCGGGGGCTGTCGGAGGTGGTCGACCTGCTCGACCCCGCGGACACCGCGCCCCTCGAAGAGCGGTACGGCCCGCGCCCGGGCTGAGGCCGTTCCGCCCGCTGGCTACTCTGCCCGCGTGGAGGCGGCGGCGGTCGTGCTGCCGGAGTTCTCGCTCATCGTCCTGGGCGTGCTGCTGCGCCGCTGGGCCTGGCGGTCGCCGGGCTTCTGGGTCGACCTCGAGCGCCTCGTGTACTTCGTGCTGTTCCCGGCCCTGCTGCTGCGCACGACACTGGCCGCCGACCTGGCCGCGGGCGGGACGGGCAGCGCCCTGCTGGCGGCCCTCGGGGCGCTCGCCGCGGGCGCGCTGGTGGGTGCGCTGGTGCGCTGGTTCCCGGGCGTCGACCGGGTGACCGCCGCCTCGGGCTGGCAGACGGCGTTCCGCTTCAACACCTACCTCGCCCTGGCCCTCGTCGACGACCGCGGACCGGCCGCGCTCGCGCTCATGGGCGTGCTGCTGGGCGTCACGGTGCCGGCGGTCAACGTCCTCGCGGTGCTGGCGCTCGCCCGCGGCACGGCCACGTCGAGCGGTCGCGGCGCCGTCGTGAGCGCGCTCGGCGCCGTGGTCCGGAACCCGTTGATCGTCGCGACCGTCGTCGGCCTGCTCGGCAACGTGGCGGGACTCGCGCTGCCGGAGCCCGTCGACGCCACGCTCGGCCGGATCGCGGCCGCGGCGGTCCCGCTGGGGCTGCTGACGGTGGGCGCGGCGCTCCGTCTGCGGGAGCTCGACCCCAGCGGGTGGCTGCTCTCCGGATACCTGGCGGCGGTCAAGCTGCTCGTGGTGCCCGCCGCCGCCCTGGCCCTGCTGGCCCTGCTCGAGGTCGAGGGCGACCAGCGGGCGGTGGTGCTGGCCTTCGCGGTGGTGCCCCCGGCCACCGCGTCCTACGTGCTCGCGGCGCGGATGGGCGGCAACGGCGGCTTCGTGTCGGCGCACATCTCGGTGGCGACGACCGCCGCGCTGGGAACGGTGCCGCTCTGGCTCCTGCTCACCGGCTGAGCGGGCTCGCGCCAGGTCCAGCCACCTGAGGCGCCACGGATCGGTGGACGGGAGGTTCGCGCCGGCCGAGCGCTGGACGCCTACTCCTCTCCCGGGGCCGCCGTGACGACATCGACGGACATCGTGTGGAACTGCACCCCCGGGACGGACGGGTAGCCCTGCTGACCCAGTGCGAGAGCGATGCTGGCCTCGGCGTCCGGGCGTGCGCCAGCCGCTTCCTCGGCGGTCGCCTCGACGACCCGGCCGTCCTCCTCCACCCTGACCGCCCAGCCCCCGTCCGCCGCCCGCCAGGCAGCCGCGCCGGCAGCCGACAGGGCCGCCTGGTCGACGACCTCCACGGTGTAGGTCACCGTCGCGCGGTATCTCGTCACCCTCGCGATCCTGGCACGGGGTCGTGCCTGGGCGAGGACCAGCCGGTGCGCTGCGGCCGAGGCCCGGCCGACGCCCGGTAGGCGGCTCGCGCGGCTCTGATGGTCCCGTACAGCGGGTGCGCCGTGTTGTCCCGCTGGTTGAGCGGCGGGGTCAGCTCGGCGATGACGGAGGCCTCCACCGCTGGCGGGTCCGGGTGCACCGCCCAGGTCAACCGGAGATGAGCGCGCATCCAGTCGGACAGCCGTTCCTCGTCCGCGTCGACGGGGACGACGCGGTCCGTCGTCCAGCGGGTGCGGTAGCCCTCGGACGACATGAGCAGCGCAACGAGGGCGCGGCGCAGCGTGGAGGACCCGGTCGGCCCTCGGAGATGGTTGCGGCCCACCCTGGTGCGCAGGTCCTGCGCCAGCCCGACGTACAGCAGTTCCAGCCCGTCGAGGGACGGATGCGCGGGACCGCTCACGTCGGACAGGCTGCCCGGCGGAGCCCACCAGGCGTAGAGGCCGGACTCCCGCGGCAACGTCGCGTGGGCCCCGTCGGCGTCGGTCGGTGGGCCGCACAGCTTCTCCGCGACCGTGAGTGCGTCCATCACGTCAGGAGCGTCGCACCGTTGCCCGGAAAGGCGCTTCCCGAGGAACTCGGTGGGTACCGGCGACAGCCCTCCGAGCCCCGGCTAGCGCGAGCTGCCGATGCGCTGGAGCGGAAGTGTCGTCGTCTCCGTCAGCTGAGCCGCACACGGCACCGACTGCACCGGCCTCGCCCGTGAGAATGCCGAACATCACGACCCGGGGCTCGTGAACCCTGACCGCAGCCCACAGCGGCGCTGCCGCGCACGCGCCTCGACGACGGACGGCGCAGCAGTGACCGAGATGGCGCAGGCTCGATGTGCACGACGTTCCTGCTGCCGATCACGGACTCCGAAACAGGCGTGAGAGCGGGCGGCTGTCAGGGACTGTGCATCTCCGGGAGGTGTGGCTCTCGGACATCTAGTAGTGATCTGGACAGGACAGCGAGGAATCCGCAGCCTCCCAGGCGGCTACGAACTCCTCCGCCGCCTCGCCCTGGATCCACGCCAGCGGGGACTCCCGGCCGTCGATCACCAGCAGTCGCTCGGATGTGGTCCAGTCAGGGGCGCCGACATTCTCGGTCGGATCATCGGCGACGAGCGTGACCTGAGGATCGCCCGATGCCGGCCTGACCCAGTCATCCACCGTGAAGGTGACGTGCAGGCCACCGGCTCGCTCCGTCGTCCCCCGGACGGTGCCCCAGAAGACGTGGTCGGAGCAGGCGATGACGGCCTCGGGGGACGCCAGGCCGCCGTCGCGCCGCGTTGCATCATCGGAAGCACAGGCAGCGACGAGCAGCGAGACTGCGGCAACCGACCCTGTGCACGTCGTGAAGCGGACCGTGTCCATCCCGCACCCTCCACCCCTGCCCGGCGGAAACGCCAGCTCAGCCACCAGCAGCGGAAACGGAGACGCCGTCGAGCACGAGGCGGGACCGCGACCGTCGTTCGGTGGGGCGGGTGGGGCTCGAACCCACGACCCAGGGATTATGAGTCCCATGCTCTGACCGGCTGAGCTACCGCCCCGGACGTACCAGCCTGCCAGAAGCCCCCGCGGAAACCGCGTCGCGGCCCGGTGCCCGAGTGGCGGACCGCGAAGGTCCGTTACCACCCTGTGACATATCCAGGTTTCGCTTGTACCGTCTCTCGCGGCCCACCCGATCCCGCTCCCGAACCCGGGGGCTCGGGCGGGCCCCGCCGAACTCTGCGGTCTGACCGCCGCGGGGACCGGGGACCCACGTTCTCTGGGGTGAATCCCGCCTGCGCCTCCACGGGCAGGCAGGTAGGGCACGTTCCGGCCCGAACCCGTCAGCTGACCTGGTAGGCGGACCGAGGAACGGAGACAGTCGCCTTGGCGACCACGCACCACCTGAAGGGCGTCCTGCGGCGCCCACGCCGCGCCGCCGGCCGGGCGACCATCGCCCTCACCGCGCTGCTGTCGCTGTCCCTGCTCGGCGCGCCGGCCTCGTCGGCGGCACCGAGCGCAGCGCAGAGCGAGCACGACCGCGTCGCCGCCGAGGTCCAGGGCATCGAGCAGCGCGTCCGCGAGGCCGAGGAGCGGCTGCAGCAGATGACGCTGCGGGCCGAGGAGGCCAGCGGCGCCGTGCTGGCCGCGCAGGCCGAGCTCGACCGCGCCCGGCAGCACGCCGACGCGATCGCCGCCGAGCTCGCCGCCGTCCGGGAGGCCGTCGGACGCACCCAGGACGACGTCGCCACCCTGGGCCGCGAGGCTTACATGGGCAGCGACGAAGCGTTCACCGAGATCGAGATGGTGCTGCACGCCGAAGGCCCGGGGGAGCTGCTGCAGCAGGCGGCGACGCTGGACCTGCTCGGCGAGGACCGAGCCCGGGTGCTCGAGGAGCTGCGGGTCGCCGAGGCGCGCGAGGCGCGGCTCGACCGCGAGGCCAAGGCGGCCGTCGCCGAGCGCGACGCCGCCGCGCACAAGGCCGAGGAGGCCCAGACGGAGGCCGACCGCCTTCTCGGCGAGGCGCAGGCCGAGTTCGACGCCCTGACGGCGGAGAAGGCGAGCCTCGACCAGCAGCTGCGCGACGCCGAGATCCGGCTGCTCGAGGTGAAGGGCGCCGAGGACGCCGCCCGCGCGTACGACGAGGCGCAGGCGGCGGAGCAGGCACTCATGACGGTGGCCGCCGCCCCGGGTGGCAGCGGCGCTGCGTTGACCCAGGGCCGGGTCACCTCCTGCTACGGCGCGCGCTGGGGCACGATGCACCTCGGTGTGGACATCGCCGCGCCGATCGGCACCCCGATCTACACGCCCGAGCCGGGCGTCGTGCTGCAGGCCGGTCCGGCCAGCGGCTTCGGGCTCGCCGTCGCGATCCAGCACCCCGACGGGGTCATCACCGTCTACGGCCACGTGAACCAGTTCTTCGTGTCGCCGGGCCAGGTGGTCAGCGGCGGGCAGCAGATCGCCGAGGTCGGCAACCGCGGCCAGTCCACCGGGCCGCACCTCCACTTCGAGACACACCGGGGCGGCCTCTACGCCGACCGGGCCAACCCGGTCTCGTGGCTGGCCCAGCGCGGCATCTCCCTGGGCGGCAGCTGCAGCTGACCGGTGCGGCGCGTCGCCTCGGGCAGTATCGGGGCGTGCGGACGGCGGTGGACAGGGCCTGGCTGCGGGCAGCGGTGCTCGGCGCCCTGCTGCTCGGTGGCGGGGTCGCGGCGCTGACGCTGGACCTGCCGTCGGCGGACCACCTGCGGGCGGTCGTGGACGGGGCCGGGGCCGTCGCCTGGCCCCTGCTGGTGGGCGCGGTGGCGCTGGTGCTGCTGGCGCCGGTGCCGCGGTCGGTGGTCTCGGCCCTCGTCGGCGCGGTGCTCGGCTTCGCCGCGGGGCTCGCCGTGGCCTTCGTCGGCGGGATGCTCGCCGCCGTCGTCGCCTTCGGGCTCGCCCGCGCGCTGGGGCGGCCGGCCGTCGCCCGGCTGGCCGGTCCGCGCCTGGGACGGCTGGCCGGCGGCCGGACCTTCGCCGCGGTGCTCGTGAGCCGGCTGGTGCCGGTCGTCCCCTTCGTCGCCGTCAACTACGGGGCGGGCCTCGCGGGCGTGCGGCCGGCGCCCTTCGCCGCAGCCACGGCCGTGGGGCTGGTCCCCAGCACGCTGGTGCAGGTGGGTCTGGGCGCCTCGGCCGGCGTGCTGTTCGCCCACCTGGACGCCGCCGTCGTCGTCGCGGGCCTGGTGGCGGGCCTCGCCGTGCTCGCCGTCGGCACGGCGTGGTGGTACCGGGGCCGGACGGCGCGGCCGGCCCGCGGGGGTGCCTAGCCCCGGCCGAACAGCTGGCCGAGCACGCCGCCGGCCCCACCGACGGTGCGGGCGGCCAGCTGCAGGATCGGCCCGCCCGGGATGCCCGGTGCCTGCTGCACGATCGGCGCCAGCTGCAACAGACCCGGCACGTCGTGGACCTTCAGCTTGCGGCGCGCTGCCGCGGGGACGGGGTTGACCCGTCCCGACGCGGCGTCGAGCAGCAGGTCGGCGGCGGCCTCGACGGCCGGCCCCTCGACGACCCCGGCGGGGACCCGGCGCACCTGCCAGCCGCTCGCGTCGGAGGTGAACCCCCAGCCGCCGTCGGGGGTGACCAGGCTGACCCGCCCGGAGATGCCGCTCGAGGCCGCCAGCGCACCCGTGACGTCGGTCAGCGCGGCCACTCCGGACTGCAGCACGGCGGCGGGTGGGGGTTCCGCCCCGCAGGAGACCAGGTCCAGGCCGTGGACGGCGAGCTCGTACGCCTGGCCCAGGGCGACGCTGAGCAGCGGCACCCGGCCGACGACGGAGACCGCCGGCGCGGTGTCGAGCTCCACGGGCTCGTCGGCCAGGTAGCGGGCGGTCGCCTCGCGGTTGCGGCGCAGCCCGGCCAGCACCTCTTCGCGGGAGGCGTCGCGGTGGGCGGCGACGACGCGGGCGTTCACCGCATCCGGGTCCGGTGGCGTCCCGGTCGCGCCGGTGCGCGCCGAGGCGATGAGGTCGTGCAGGGCCGCGTGGTCGTCCCAGCACCCCAGGTGCACGCAGATCTCGTGCGCCCGCCATCCCGGCAGCCGCGAAGACCGGCCGAGGTCCACGGACTCCGCCTGCGCCAGGAACGCGTCCCACGCCTCCAGCACCATCCCGGCGACGGCGTCCCGTCCCGCCTCGGCCATGCCCTGGTGTGCACCCACGCGGGTGGCCCTACCCGGAGGCCCGGCGGGGCAGGCATCACCTCGCGTGGCGCCGGTCACCCGCAGGGGTGAGCACGGCGTCAAGCAGCGGCCGGGCGGGACCGATCGCCACCCTGTGAGTGACGCATCGGCGCATGACCGCCGAGCCGGGAGCCCTCCGGCCTCCGGAGTGCGGCCGCGGTCGGCCGCGACCGCGGCGCTGACCCGCGTGCGGTCCGGGCTGTACCGGCCGCTGGCCGGCGACGACGCCCGCGTCGCCTTCTGGATCCGGCACGTGCGGATCGGCGTGCTGGTCACCGAGCTGTCGGCGCTCGCCGTCGCCGCCTACGCGCTGCTGGCCGACGGTCCCGTCGCCGCCCGCCTCGGCCTGGTCGGCCTGGCCGCCGGCACCGCCGTGGCCGTCCCCGCGACGCTGCTGCTCCCGCTGCGGGCCATGATGCGCGACTGGCGCGGCCCCACCCTCTTCTACGGCTGGACGCTCGCGACCATCGTCGTGGTCGTCGTCGCCACGCGCCTGGACGGCGGCGCCGCCAGCCCCCTGGACGCGCTGCTCTTCCTCACCCTGACCTACACGGCGGTCGTGTACTCGCCGGCCGGGGTGGTCGCCATGGGCAGCGTCATGACGGCGGCGTACCTGTTCTGCATCGAACTGCCGGGGCTCACCACCAGTGGCATGTTCTTCCTGGCCGTCATGGGGGTGTTCACGATCGTCTGCGCGATGGCGTCGGCCAACTCCTGGGCCGCCTACGACCGGCAGATGCTCCTGATCCGCACGCAGGAGGTGCTGGCCTCCACCGATCCGCTCACCGGCATCCCGAACCGGCGGCTGTTCCTCGAGCGGGTCTCCCGCGCGGTGGAGGCCGCGGCGTGGGGTCACCAGTCAGTGGTCTGCCTCGTCGACCTCGACGGCTTCAAGGCCGTCAACGACGCCGACGGCCACGCGGCCGGGGACGCGCTGCTCACCGCGGTCGGGGCGGCCCTGGGCGGTGCCGTCCGCGAGACCGACACCGTGGCACGGCTCGGCGGCGACGAGTTCGCGGTGCTGGCCGACGTGACCGCCGGGTACTCGGCCGCGCTGCTGGCCGACCGGTTGCGCTCCGCCGTCGCGGTCAGCGGGGCGCGCTTCGGCGTCACCGCCAGCGTGGGCCTGGCCGAGGTCGAGACCGGCGACGACGTCGAGGACCTGATGCACCGGGCCGACGTCGCGATGTACCGGGCGAAGAGCACCGGTGGCGACCGGGTGGGCGTGCTCGACTCCTGACCCCAAGCCGTCGACACCGCGTGGCCCGTGGATCACGGAGCGTGAACCGCCTGTCGGCCGGACGTGCTGGTCGTGCGCCGCGGAGGGAGCGGTCGAGCTCCGCAGCAAGACTACGCAGAGTGACTGATCGCCCCCGTGGCTCGACCGGTTCCGGATCGATCCAGACCGGTGCGGCGCCCGCTGAGCGTGCGCACCTGTGAATACGCTGACACTGCTGGACGTGGTCGGTGACAGATGGTATTGGCCGCTGACCAGCAACAAGGCGCCGCGCGCGTGCTCGGTCGCCACATTCGCCCCAGGAGTCGCAGCCGGGCTGGCGCGATGGGGTCACCATCGTGCAAACTTGTCGCGGGAGCCCTGCTCCGCCACTGCCGATGACGGCGCGTCACCGAATCGATGGGTCCGTAGGGGAAGACGAGACCGATCGAGTCGATGGAGGTGCCCGGTGCAGCGACGGTCAACCCAGGGTGTCGTCTTCGTGCACTCGTGCCCGAAGGCGCTCTGCCAGCACGTCGAGTGGGCGCTGGAACGCGTCGTCGGCGCGCCGGTCTCCCTGTCGTGGGCTGAGCAGCCCGCGGCGCACGGTGCCTACCGTGCCGAAGTGGCGTGGACGGGTTCGCCCGGCACCGGCGCCAAGCTCGTCGCTGCGCTGCGCGCGTGGCCGATGCTGCGCTTCGAGGTCACCGAGGAAGCCAGCCACGGCAATGACGGCGAGCGCATGTCCTACGTGCCCGGGCACGGTGTGTTCCGCGCGCCCACCAGCGCCAACGGCGACCTCATCGTCACCGAGCAGCAGCTGCGGCACCTGGCCGCCACGGCGACGTCGATCGAGGCCTTCCGGCACGGTGTCGACGAGCTGCTGGGCGCCGCGTGGGACGCCGACCTGGAGGTCTACCGGCACGCCGGCGACGGCAGCCCGGTGACCTGGCTGCACCAGGTGGTCTGAAGGTCACGATCGGGGCACGACACTCCCGGCCTGGTCGGGGAGCCGTCGTAGCCTGGAGCGGGCCGTCCGGGCGCCGTCGGGGAAGCGGCGCCGGGACGGCCTTTCCACGTAGCGCGGCCGTGCCGCCGCAGCGATGCCCCTGAGGCGGACATCTCAGGGCCCGGGATGTCCGCCTCAGGGGCATCGCCGTCGGAGCAGGACGCCGCCCGGCCGCCGGGGCGCACCTGTCCGCGTGGACGAGGTGCTGGATCGGCCCCCCGCCGCCCGCGAGCGGTGGGAGGCGCGGGTCGTTCAGAGCGGGATGTTGCCGTGGGCCCCGCGACCGTGCGGAGCCGCGGCCAGCGCCTCGACGAGCCGCTGCCGGGTGCGCACCGGCTCGACCACCTCGTCGACGACACCGATCTGCAGCGCGCGGTTGACCCCGCCGGCGATCCGCTCGTGCTCCTCGGCGAGCTGGGCGTGCAGCGTCTCGCGCTCGCCGGGAGGTGCGGCGGCCAGCTTCTTGCGATGCAGGATGCCGACGGCCGCCTTGGCGCCCATGACGGCGACCTCGGCGCCGGGCCACGCGAACACCGCGGTCGCGCCCAGGGAGCGGGAGTTCATCGCGATGTAGGCGCCGCCGTAGGACTTGCGCGTCACCAGCGTCACGCGCGGGACCACCGCCTCGGCGAAGGCGTGCAGGAGCTTGGCGCCCCGGCGCACGACGCCGTCCCACTCCTGGCCGACGCCGGGCAGGTAGCCGGGCACGTCGACCAGCACCACCAGGGGGACGCCGAAGGCGTCGCACATGCGCACGAACCGCGCCGCCTTCTCCGCGGACGCGGAGTCCAGGCAGCCGCCGAGGCGGAGCGGGTTGTTCGCGATGACGCCGACGGTCCGCCCGGCCAGCCGGCCCAGGGTGGTGACGACGTTGGGCGCGAACCGCGGGTGCAGCTCGAGCCCGGGCTCGTCGAGCAGCGAGGAGACCAGCGGCTTCACGTCGTAGGCCCGGTTGGTCTGCTCGGGCAGCAGCGCCCCCAGGTCGGTGCCCCCTCCGTCGCCGGCCGGGCCGAAGCTGCCCTGGGCCGCGAGCAGGTCGACGGCCAGCCGTGCCGTCTCCAGCGCCGCGGGCTCGGAGTCGGTGACCACGTGCACGACGCCGCTGCGCCGTCCGTGGGTGTCGGGCCCGCCCAGGCTCTCCATGTCGACGTTCTCACCGGTGACCGAGCGGACCACCTCCGGCCCGGTGACGAACACCCGGCCGGCCGGCCCCATGATCACCAGGTCGGTGAGCGCCGGGCCGTAGGCCGCACCGCCGGCGGCCGGGCCGAGCACCACGGAGATCTGCGGGATGCGACCGGATGCCCGGACCATGGCCGCGAAGACCTCGCCGACGGCGTGCAGCGCGGTGACGCCCTCGGCCAGGCGGGCCCCGCCGGAGTGCCAGATGCCGATGACCGGCACCCGCTCGCGCAGGGCGGCGTCGATCGCGTCGACGATGTGCCGGCAGCCGTCGATGCCCATCGCGCCGCCCATCACCGTGGCGTCGGTGCAGAAGGCGATGGCGCGGCTGCCGGACACCGTGCCGCGGGCGGCCAGCACCCCGGAGGTGTCGCGGACGCCCAGCTGCTGCATCGAGCCCGCGTCGAAGAACCGCCGGAGCCGGTCCTCCGGGTCGCGGGGGTCGGGCGCGGTCACGGCGGGCGCGGCCTGGACTGTCGTCACGGGTACCTCCGGGGCTCATGGCCGCGCTGCAGGGTGCCGCCGCAAGCGCGCGAGCGGCAGGGGGCAGCGGGGTCCGTCATCAGGCGGTGGTGAACACGAGCGCGATGTTGTGCCCGCCGAAGCCGAACGAGTCGTTGACCGCCGCGGTGAGCTGCGCCTTGCGCGGCTCGCGGCGCACGATGTCGAGGGCCTGGACGGCGGCGTCGTCGTCGGGATCGTCGAGATTCGCCGTCGACGGCACGACCTGCTCGCGCAGCGCCAGGATGGTGAACACCGACTCCAGCGCCCCGGCGGCACCGAGCAGGTGACCGGTCTGGCTCTTGGTGGCGCTGACCAGCACGTGCTCGCCCAGCGACGAGCGGATCGCAGCGGCCTCGGCGGTGTCGCCGACCGGGGTCGAGGTCGCGTGGGCGTTGACGTGCCCGATGTCGGCGGGGGAGAGCCCGGCGTCGCGCAGCGCGGCGGTGATCGCCCGGCCGGCGCCCTCGCCCTCCGGGTGCGGCGCGACCAGGTCGTAGCCGTCGGCGGTCGCGCCGGCGCCGGCCAGCCGGGCGTGCACACGGGCACCCCGGGCGGCGGCGGAGTCGGCGCGCTCCAGGACCAGCGCGGCCGCGCCCTCGCCGAGCACGAACCCGTCGCGGCCCTTGTCGAACGGGCGGGAGGCGCGCTCGGGCTCGTCGTTGCGGGTGGACATGGCGCGCATGGCGGCGAACCCGGCCATGGGCAGCGGGTGGACGCACGCCTCGGCGCCGCCGACGAGCACGACGTCGGCGCGGTCGAAGCGGAGCAGGTCCAGGCCCCAGCGGATCGCCTCGGCGCCGGAGGCGCAGGCGCTCACCGGTGCGTGCACGCCGCCCCTGGCCCCGATGGCCAGGCCGACGGCGGCGGCGGGGCCGTTGGGCATGAGCATCGGGATGGTGAAGGGTGAGACCCGCTTGGGGCCCTTCTGCTCGAGCACGTCGTCCTGCCCGAGCAGCGTGAGCGCGCCGCCGATCCCGGTGCCGAAGACGACGGCGATCCGCTCGGGGGCCACGCCGGCGTCCGCGGCGCCGGACTCCGCCCAGGCCTGCTCGGCGGCGATGACCGCCACCTGCTGGCTGCGGTCCAGGCGCCGGGCGCGGACGCGGTCGATCTGCTCGGCGGGGTCGGTCGCGAGTCGGGCGACCAGTTGGGCCGGGAACTCCTGCACCCAGTCCTCGGTGATCCGGCTGACGCCCGAGCGGCCGGCGAGCAGGGCGTCCCAGGTACCGGCCACGTCTGCGCCGAGGGGCGTGGTGGCCCCGAGGCCGGTGACGACGACGTCGGTGGTGGACGGGCTCATGGGATCTCTCCTCGTGCGGACGACGGCCCGAAGGCCGGATCGGGGTCGGGTCCCGCCGACGGTCGGCCGGCGGGACCCGGGGGGTCAGCCCTGGTTGCTCTCGATGAAGCTGATGGCGTCGCCGACGGTCTTGATGTTGGCGAGCTGGTCGTCGGGGATGGCGACGCCGAACTTGTCCTCGACGGCGGTCGCGATCTCGACCATCGACAGGGAGTCGACGTCGAGGTCCTCGGTGAAGGACTTCTCCGGAGTGGCGTCGGCGGGGGTCACGCCCGCCACCTCCTCCAGGATCTCGGCGAGTCCGGCCTGGATCTCCTGGGTGCTGGCCAACGCGGGGTCCTCTCTCTCGGATGGGACGGCGACCCCGGGCGGGGGCGCCGTCGACGTCCGGGACGGGTGTCCCGGGGATCTGGGGGGAGCGGTGGGGCTCCCGGCCGGGCGGCTCACGGCAGCACGACGACCTGCCCGGCGAAGGTCAGGCCCGCCCCGTACCCGAGCAGGAGGGCGACGTCACCGCTCTTCGCCTCGCCGCTCTCCAGCAGGGCGGCCAGGGCCAGCGGGACCGAGGCCGAGGAGGTGTTGCCCGAGCGCACGATGTCGCGGGCGATGACGGTCCGCTCGGGCAGCTTCAGCCGCTTGGCCATCAGCTCGATGATCCGCAGGTTGGCCTGGTGCGGCGCGAAGACGTCGATGTCCTCGGGCCCGACGCCGGCGCGCCGCATGGCCTCGACCAGGGTCTCGGTGAGCTTCGTCGTCGCCCACCGGTACACCGCCTGGCCGGCCATGCTCATGCCGGTCTCGTCCGGGGGGATGGCGATCGCCTCGTGCAGATCGCCGTCGCTGCCCCAGACCGCCGGGCCGATGGCCGGCTCGTCGGACGCGGTGACGACCGCGGCGCCGGCGCCGTCGGCGAAGATCACCGCCGTCGCCCGGTCGTCGAGGTTGGTGTAGTCGGTGAGCCGCTCGCCGCCGATGACCAGGGCGTTGCGGGCGGTGCCGCTGCGGATCGCGTCGGACGCCGCGCTGAGCGCGTAGCACCAGCCGGCGCAGCCGGCGTTGAGGTCGAACGCGCCGGGGCGGGGCACCCCGAGCTGGTAGGCGATCCGCGGGGCGAGGCCCGGGATCGCCTTCGGGGGGCTGGTGGTCGCCAGCAGCACCAGGTCAATCTCGCTCGCGTCCAGGCCGCTGGCCGCCAGCGCCTTCCCGCCCGCCGCCACCGACATCTCGACCAGCGTCTCGTCGGGCTCGGCCCACCGGCGCTCGGCGATGCCGACCCGTGCCTGGACCCACTCGTCGTTGGTGTCCATGCGCTGGGCGAGGTCGTGGTTGGTCACCCGTCGCCGAGGGCGGTAGCTGCCGAACCCGACGATCCGTGCGCCCGGGGCTCCGGGGTCGAGCTTCAGCGTGGTCACGCGGTCACCTCCGGGTAGAGCCGGGCGATGGGGTCGCCGGCGTCGACGAGATCGCCGTCGTGCACCAGCCACTCGGCCAGCACGCCGTCGTAGCCGGCGGAGACGTTGACCTCCTCCCGGCGGCCGCGGATGCAGCCGAGCGGGGTGCCGGCGGGGAGGTGGGTGCCCTCGGCGATCTCCGCGGGGCTGACCGTCCCGCGGGCCGGGGCGACGACCATGCGCCAGTCGGGCAGGTGCTCGGCCTCGCTGCGGCCGCGCTCGGCGGCGATCAGCTCGCGGGCGCGGTCCAGGTCGGCGGGCGTGCTGACGGCGAGCACCTCGATGCCCGCGCCCTTCCACTCGCGTTTGGCCAGCCCGGCGAGGGCCCCCGCCGGCGGCAGCTCGAGGACGGCGGTGACGCCCAGCTCGCGCATCGTGGCCAGGCAGGAGTCGAAGCGCACCGGGCTGGTGACCTGGCTGACCAGGCGGGCCAGGACCTCGGTGCCGGAGTCGACGGCCGCGCCGTCGGCGTTGGAGAGCAGCAGCCGGCTCGGGTCGGCCGGGCGCAGGCCGCCCACCAGGCCCTCGAGCTCCTCGCGGGCCGGGGCCATGAAGCTGGTGTGGAATGCGCCGGCCACCGGCAGCGGCATGATCCGCGCCTTGGCCGGCGGCTCCGCCTTCAGCGCGGCCAGCCCGTCGAGGGGGCCGGCGACGACGACCTGCCCGGCGCCGTTCATGTTGGCCGGGGTCAGCCCGTGCCGCTCCAGCGCGGCGAGCACCTCGTCGGGGTCGCCGCCCAGGACGGCGGACATGCCGGTGGGCGTCCGGGCGCAGGCGGCGGCCATGGCCCGGCCGCGCACGGCGGTCAGCGCGATCGCCGCCTCGACGCTGAGCACGCCGGCGAGCGTCGCGGCGGTGAGCTCGCCCACGCTGTGCCCGGTGATGACGACGTCGCGCCCGGTGTGCGGGGTGTGCGCCACCGGGCCCGGCAGCCCGCCGAGCTCGCGGGCGACGAACAGGCTCATGGCGACCACCAGCGGCTGGGTGACCGCGGTGTCCTTGATCGCCTCGGCGTCCCCGGTCGTGCCGAGGGAGAGCAGGTCGGCGCCGGCGATGGCGCCGGCCCAGCGGAAGAAGGGTTCGGCCCCCGGGAGGTCGAGCCAGTCGGTCAGCATCCCGGGCTTCTGCGCACCCTGACCCGGGGCGAGGACGGCGAGCACCTGTTCACCGTGCCAGTGATCACCGGTCCCGCGCGCGGCGACCGGGTACGAAAGCACACCGCTGATCTTTGTGGGATTCCTCCAAAACACGCAGGCGTTCGGGGCCTCGGAGCGGCGAGCCGTGGTGGGAACCGGACGTCCGGGACTAGTGCCAGAGCGATCGGTCGCGGTCCAGCGCGGCCAGCGCGAGAGCCACCTGGAGCGTCCAGCTGCCCCGCGGATCGGTCGCCGACAGGCCGGTCAGCTCCGCCGCGCGGCGCAGCCGGTACCGCACGGTGTTGGGGTGCACGAAGATCGCCCGGGCGCTCGCCTCCAGGTTGCCGCCGGTGCTCAGCACGGCCCGCACGGTCTCCAGCACGCCGCCACCGGCCGAGCGCAGGGGCGCGGCGACCTGCTCGTGCAGCGCGGTCCGGGCCAGCGGGTCGCCGGCGAGCGCGCGCTCGGCCAGCAGGGCGTCGGCGGCGACGGGGCGCGGTGCCTCCGGCCACGCGCCCGCCGCGCGCAGCCCGGCGAGCGCCGCCGCGGCGGAGACGGCGGCGCGCCCCAGCCCGTCCACGACCGGGCCGGTGACCACCGGGCCCTGGCCGCACTCGTCCGCCACCCGCTCGGCCGCGGCCTCGAGGTCGCCGGTGCCGCCCAGGACGACCACCAGCTGGTCGGCGTGCACCCCGACCAGCACGTCGCAGTCCAGGCTGCGGGCGGCGCGGCGCACGGCCCCGTGCGGGTCGTCGACCGCGGTCGGCGTCGCCCCGACCACGACCAGCGCCGGGGTGCCGGCGGCCCAGCCCAGCGCGGCGGCCCGGCCGGAGAGCTCCTCCGAGCGCTCGCCGCGCACCAGCGCGTCGACGACCAGGGCCTCCAGCCGGGCGTCCCAGGCCCCCCGGCTCTCCGCGAAGCTCGCGTAGACGTGCGCGGTGGCGAAGGCGACCTCGCGGCTGAACTGCAGCACGGCCAGCCGCAGCGTCTCCTCGTCCCCGGGCTCGGCGACGGAGGTGACGCGCTCCTCCATCACCTCGACGGTGACCTTGATCAGGTCGACGGTCTGCTTGAGGGCCACCGCCCGGACCAGCTCGCGGGGCGCCGCGCCGAACACCTCGCCGGTGAGCCGCGGGGGTCGCCCGGGGCTGCGGCACCACTCGACGAGGGAGGCGATCCCCGCCTGGGCGACGAGGGTGACCCAGGAGCGCTGGTCGGCCGGCATGGCCCGGAACCAGGGCAGGTCGTCGTCCATGCGGGCGACGGCCTGCGTGGCCAACGACCCCGACGCGCGCTCCAGCCGCCGGAGCGTCGCGTCGCTCGGCGGGTGGTTGCTCACCCGGCTCACCGGGTCAGCGTGTCACGCCCACCGGGATCGGGGAGAGTGAGGCCGTGGACGTTCCCCCGGTCGGTGCCCCCGCGGAGGGGGCGGAGGGCCCGGCCTCGCGGGTGGTGCTCGCCCCCGACGACGGCTCGCTGGGCCCGCTGCTGCGGATCGCCGACGACCGGCTCGGCCCCGGCGAGGGCTACGGCCGGCACGACCACCGCGCCGTCGACGTCGTCGCCGTCGTGCTGGCCGGGGGGCTGCAGCACCGGTGGGGGCGCGGTGCCGACCTCGCCGCCGGTGACGTCGCGGTGCTGCGCGCCGGGGCGGGGCTGACCCACGACGAGGTGGCCGGCGACCGGGGTGCGCGGGTGCTGCAGTGCTATCTCCGCAGCGCCGCGCCCGCGGAGCCCGCGGCGCACGGGGTGCACCGGTCGGCCGCCGGCTGGGTGGACCTCGGGCGGCCCGACGCGCGGCTGTGGGTGGGTCGTGCGGAGCCGGGGGAGGAGGTCGTGCCGCCCGCCGGGCTGGTGCTGGTCGCCGGCGACGACGGCGTGCGGCCGCACGACGGGGGTGCGGTGCGCACCAGCGGCGCGGCCACCGTGCTGGTCTGGCAGCTCGACGCCGGCCGGCCGAGCTGGGCGTGCTGACCGGGCGACGGGCGCGATCCCGGTCCCGTGGGTGAGAGTGGGGGCATGCCGATCAGCTCCTCCGACGTGCTCGCCGCCGCGTACTCCGACGCCGACCGCACCATCGAGCTGCGCCGGCGGCTGCACCGGCACCCGGAGGTGGGGCTGCACCTGCCGAGGACGCAGGCGGCGGTGCTGGAGGCCTTCGCCGAGCTGCCGGTGGAGGTGACCACCGGCACCTCGACCAGCTCGGTCGTCGGCGTGCTCCGCGGCGCCCGGCCGGGGCCGACCTTCCTGCTCCGCGGCGACATGGACGCCCTGCCCGTGCAGGAGGACAGCGCCCTGCCGTTCGCCTCCGAGGTGCCCGGGGTGATGCACGCCTGCGGGCACGACACCCACGTGGCGATGCTGGTCGGCGCGGCGCGGTTGCTCGCGGCCCGCCGGGAGGAGCTGGCCGGCCAGGTCGTCTTCATGGTGCAGCCGGGGGAGGAGGGCTTCCACGGCGCCCGGTACATGCTGGAGGAGGGGCTGCTCGACGCCGTCCCCGAGGCGCCGGTGAGCGGTGCGTTCGCCCTGCACGTCTCCTCGACGATGCCGAGCGGCACGGTGAACCTCCGGCCCGGCCCGGTGATGGCCGCGGCCGACCAGTGGCGCATGACGCTCCGCGGGCGGGGTGGGCACGCCTCCGAGCCGCACGCGGCGGCCGACCCGATCCCGGTCGCGGCCGAGATCGTGCTGGCCGTGCAGGCGATGGTCACCCGCCGCGTCGACGTCTTCGACCCCGCCGTCGTGACCGTCGCGCACATCGAGGCGGGCAGCACGAACAACGTCATCCCCGACACCGCCTTCCTGGAGGGGACGATCCGCACCCTCTCCGCGGAGCGGCGGGCCGACGTCGTGGCCTCGGTCCAGCGGATCGCCACCCACGTCGCGGCCGCGCACGAGATGGAGCTGCACTGGGAGCACATCGAGGGCTACCCGGTGACCATGAACGACCCCGGCATGGCCGCCCGCGTGCTGACGACGGCGGCCGAGCTGCTGGGCCCGGAGGCGGCCGTGCTGATGCCGGCGCCGTTGATGGGTGCCGAGGACTTCTCCTACGTCCTCCAGCGGGTTCCCGGCGTGATGGCGTGGCTCGGCGCCCGCCCGCACGGCGTGGACCCCGCCACGGCCCCGCCCAACCACTCCAACCTGGTCGTGTTCGACGAGGAGCCGCTGCCGGCCGGCGTCGCCCTCTACGCGCAGATGGCGTTTCAGGCGCTCTCGGGCTGACGCTTCGCCGGGGTCCCGCAGAGGCATAGGAAGCTATTCATGCGTCCTGCGGCTCGATAGCGGGTGAAAAGCTTCCTATGCCTCTGGGGGAGGGCAGGGCCGAGGCGAGTGCCCAGGGCTTCAGGCGGAGGCGCGCCGGACCAGCGCGGTGCCGCAGAGACGGGCCTCGACCGCCGACCCGCCCGACCCGATCTGCTCGAGCAGCAGGTCGACCAGCGCGCCGGTCATCTCCTCCAGCGGCTGGGCCACGGTGGTGAGCGGCGGGTCGCAGGACGCCGCCACCTCCGCGTCGTCGAAGCCGACCACCGCGACGTCGTCCGGCACGCGCCGGCCGGCGGCACGCAGGACGCGCAGCGCGCCGACCGCCATGGGGTCGGAGGCGACGAAGACGGCGTCGAGGTCGGGGACCTCGCTCAGCAGCCGCGCCATGGCCCGGGAACCGCCGGCCTCGGTGAAGTCGCCCTCCGCGACCAGTTCCGGCCGGGCCGGCGTTCCGGCGGCGGCCAGGGCGGTCCGGTACCCGGTGAGCCGGTCGAGGCCCGCCACCATGTCGAGCGGACCGGCGACCGTGCCGATCCGGGAGCGCCCCAGCTGCAGCAGGTGGGTGGTGGCGGCCGCGGCCCCGCCGACGTTGTCGGCGTCGACGTAGGGCACCGCCCGGCCGTCGAAGGGGCGCCCCGAGAGCACCAGCGGCACGGGGGAGCGGGCGAGCAGGTCGGGCAGCAGGTCGTCGCGGTGCAGCGAGATGAGGATGACGCCGTCGACGTGCCCCTGCTGCACGTACCGGGCGACCTTCTCCTGCTCCCGGCCGCCCCGGGCGGCCAGCAGGACCAGGTTCAGCTCGGTGTCGGCCAGCCGGGCGGACAGCCCGCGGACGATGCGGGCGAAGAAGGGGTCGGCGAAGATCTGGGTGTTCGACTCCGAGAGCACCAGGGCGATCGTGTCGGTGCGCCGGGTGACGAGGCTGCGGGCCATCCGGTTGGGCACGTAGCGCAGCGCCTCCACCGCGGCGTGCACCGCGTCCCGCGCCGCCGGGCTGACGCGCGGCGAGTCGTTGATGACCCGCGAGACGGTGGCGCGGGAGACCCCGGCGAGCGCGGCCACCTGCTCCAGCGTGGGCGTCGGAGGGCGCGCAGCGGTGGTCGTCATGGCAGCTCCTCGGTGGTGACGGGCGGCGACCGCACGGGGCCACCGGGTGGTCACGGTAGTGCGCGAGCGGCCGCCGCACGAGATGTCCGCAGGGCGCGGGAGCATCGGGCGAGGCGTTCGGGCGCCGGGTGTGAGAGCGTTCCCACCGCGTCGGGCGCACACCCTGCCGACCGGCGCCCCGGACCGACCGACCCGCCAAGGAGCAGCGCGCCCATGTCCTCGACCGACATCCGTCCGGAGCTCGCCGGAGGGCTCACCTTCCCGCCCGGGTTCTTCTTCGGCGCCGCCACGGCCGCCTACCAGATCGAGGGCGCCGTCGACGCCGACGGCCGCGGGCCCTCCATCTGGGACACCTTCAGCCACACCCCCGGCCGCACGTTCCGGGGCGACACCGGCGACGTCGCCGTGGAGCACTACACCCGGTACCCCGAGGACGTCGCGCTGATGGAGGAGCTGGGGCTCTCGGCCTACCGGTTCTCCGTGGCCTGGCCGCGGGTGCTGCCCGAGGGGGGCGGACGCGTGGAGCAGCGGGGCCTCGACTTCTACCGCCGCCTGGTCGACGAGCTGCTGGAGCGGGGCGTGGACCCGTGGCTGACGCTCTACCACTGGGACCTGCCCCAGGCGCTGCAGGACCGCGGCGGCTGGACCGACCGGGACACCTCGGCCCGCTTCGCCGACTACGCCGGCATCGTCCACGACGCGCTCGGGGACCGGGTGCGGCACTGGTCGACGCTCAACGAGCCGATGGTGAGCGCGCTCCTCGGCCACCAGTCGGGCGCGCACGCGCCGGGCATCCGCGACGCCGTCTCGGCTTCGCGGGCGGTGCACCACCTGCTGCTCGGGCACGGCCTGGCCACCCGGGTGCTGCGCGACAAGGGCGCCGACCACTTGGGCATCACGCTGAACTTCACGCCGATGTCCCCGGCGAGCGATCGGCCCGAGGACCTGGACGCCGCCCGGCGGCTCGACGGGCAGCAGAACCGGATGTTCCTGCTGCCGGTCGCCACCGGCGCCTACCCCGAGGACGTCGTCGCCGACCTGGCCGCCGCCGGCGCGCCCCTGCCGGTGGAGGACGGCGACCTCGAGGTGATCGGTGCGCCGCTGGACTGGCTCGGCGTCAACTACTACTTCGAGCAGACGGTGCGCGCGGGTGCCCGGCCCGAGGGCATGCCGCCCACCTCGTTCATCGGCGGGGAGGACGCCGTCGAGCTGGACCCCGAGGGCGTCACGACGACGATGGGCTGGGGCGTGAGCCCGGAGGCGTTCACCCGGTTGCTGCGGTGGATCGGGGAGCAGGCCCCCGGCCTGCCGCTGGTCATCACCGAGAACGGCTCGGCGTGGGACGACGAGGTCTCGCCCGACGGGGCCGTGCACGACCCCGAGCGGACCGACTTCCTGCTGCGGCACCTCGCGGCGCTGCGCACCGCCATGGACGACGGCGTCGACGTCCGTGGCTACTTCGCCTGGTCGCTGCTGGACAACTACGAGTGGGCCCGGGGCTACGCCCAGCGGTTCGGCCTCGTGCACGTGGACTACGAGACCCAGCGCCGCACGATCAAGGACAGCGGCCGGGTCTACGCCGACCTCATCCGCCGCCACCGCGAGCAGGGCTGAGACGACGAGGGGACGCCGAGCAGTGCTCGGCGCCCCCTCGCTCGCTCAGGTGGCCGGGCTGGGGTCCGACCGCTCCTCGGCCGGCGCGGCCTGCACGTCCCGGATCCGGTACTTCTCCACGGCCTCGCGCACCTTCGCCCGGTCGACCTGCCCCTCGTCGGCCAGCGAGGCCAGCGTGCGCACCACGATCGACTCGGCGTCGACGTGGAAGTGCCGCCGCAGCGCCGGGCGGGTGTCGGAGAGACCGAACCCGTCGGTGCCGAGCGTCGCCATGCCACCGGGCACGTACGGCGCGATCAGGTCGGGCACCGCCCGCATCCAGTCCGACACCGCGACGACCGGGCCCACCGTCTCCTGCAGCCGCGCGGTGACGTACGGCGTGCGCGGCTCCTCCTCCGGGTGCAGGAGGTTGTGCTCCTGGCACTCGTCGGCCTGCCGGCGCAGCTCGTTCCAGGAGGTGATCGACCAGACGTCGGCGCTCACCCCCCAGTCCTGCGCCAGCAGCTCCTGCGCCCGCAGCGCCCACGGCACGGCGACGCCGGAGGCGAGCACCTGCGCCTTGACCTCGCCGGCCGCGCCGTCGTCGGCCCGCGGGCCCTCCGCGTAGCGGTACATGCCGGCCAGCAGGCCCTGCACGTCGAGGTCCTCGGGCTCGGCCGGCTGGTTGAACGGCTCGTTGTAGACCGTCAGGTAGTACATGACGTCGGGGGAGCGGGAGCCGCCCAGCGGCGCGCCCGGGTCCTCGCCGTACATGCGCACCAGGGCGTCCCTGGTGATGTGCGCGACCTCGTAGGAGAACGCCGGGTCGTAGGAGACGACGGCGGGGTTGGTCTGCGCCAGCAGCAGCGAGTGGCCGTCCTCGTGCTGCAGCCCCTCGCCGTTGAGCGTCGTCCGCCCGGCGGTGGCGCCGAGCAGGAAGCCGCGGGTCATCTGGTCGGCGGCGGCCCAGATCGAGTCGCCGGTGCGCTGGAACCCGAACATCGAGTAGAAGATGTAGATCGGGATCATCGGCTCGCCGTGCGTCGCGTACGAGGAGCCGACGGCGGTGAACGACGCCGTGGAACCCGCCTCGTTGATGCCCTCGTGCAGGATCTGCCCCTGCTCGGACTCCTTGTAGGTCAGCATCAGCTCGCGGTCGACCGAGGTGTAGCGCTGGCCGGCCGGGTTGTAGATCTTCTGCGACGGGAACAGGGAGTCCATCCCGAACGTGCGCGCCTCGTCGGGGATGATCGGCACGAAGCGCGGGCCGAGCTCCTTGTCCTTGAGCAGCTCCTTGAGCAGGCGGACGAACGCCATCGTCGTCGCCACCTCCTGCTTGCCCGAGCCGCGGCGCAGGACGTCGAGGGCCTTGTCGTCGGGCGCCTTGAGCGTCTTGAACTCCGACCGGCGGCGCGGTACCGCCCCGCCGAGGGCCCGGCGCCGCTCGAGCATGTACTGCATCTCGTCGGAGTCGGGGTCGGGCTTGTAGTAGGGCGGCAGGGTCTTGTCCAGCGCCGAGTCGGGGATGTCCAGGTAGAGCCGGTCGCGGAAGGCGGCGAGGTCCTCGGCGGTCAGCTTCTTCATCTGGTGCGTGGAGTTGCGGCCCTCGAAGTGGCTGCCGAGGGTCCAGCCCTTGATGGTCTTGGCCAGGATGACCGTCGGCTGGCCCTTGTGCTCGACCGCGGCCTTGTAGGCGGCGTAGACCTTGCGGTAGTCGTGGCCACCGCGGGCGAGGTCCCAGACCTCCTTGTCGCTCATCCCCTCGACGAGCTTGCGGGTGCGGGGGTCACGCCCGAAGAAGTGCTCGCGGACGAAGGCGCCGTCCTCGGCCTTGTAGGTCTGGTAGTCGCCGTCGGGCGTGGTGTTCATCAGGTTGACCAGCGCACCGTCGCGGTCGGCGGCCAGCAGCTTGTCCCAGCCGCGGCCCCAGATCACCTTGATGACGTTCCAGCCGGCGCCCCGGAAGAACGACTCCAGCTCCTGGATCACCTTGCCGTTGCCGCGCACCGGGCCGTCGAGCCGCTGCAGGTTGCAGTTGACGACGAAGGTGAGGTTGTCCAGCTCCTCGCGGGCGGCCAGGCCGATGGCGCCGAGCGACTCGGGCTCGTCCATCTCGCCGTCGCCGAGGAACGCCCACACGTGCTGGTCGGAGGTGTCCTTGACGCCGCGCGCGTGCAGGTAGCGGTTGAACCGCGCCTGGTAGATCGCGTTGAGCGGGCCGAGCCCCATCGAGACGGTGGGGAACTCCCAGAAGTCGGGCATCAGCCGCGGGTGCGGGTAGGACGACAGCCCGCCGCCGGGGTGGCTGACCTCCTGGCGGAAGCCGTCGAGCTGGTCCTCGGTCAGCCGGCCCTCGAGGAACGCGCGGGCGTAGATGCCGGGGGAGGCATGTCCCTGGAACCAGATCTGGTCGCCGCCGCCGGGGTGGTCCTTGCCGCGGAAGAAGTGGTTGAAGCCGACCTCGTACAGCGAGGCCGACGACGCGTAGGAGGAGATGTGCCCGCCGACGCCGATACCCGGCCGCTGCGCGCGGTGGACCATGATTGCGGCGTTCCACCGGATGTAGGCGCGGATCCGGCGCTCGGCGTCCTCGTCGCCGGGGAACCAGGGCTCGCGCTCCGGCGGGATGGTGTTGATGTAGTCGGTGCTGCGCAGGGCGGGCACGCCCACCTGCTGCTCACGGCTGCGCTGCAGCATCCGGAGCATCAGGTAGCGGGCCCGTCCGCGGCCGGCGTGGTCGACGACGGCGTCGAGGGACTCCAGCCACTCCTGCGTCTCGTCGGGGTCGGTGTCGACCAGCTGGCTGGGGAGCCCGTCGGTGATGACCGCGCGGGCCTGTCCTGCGCGGGCGGGGTCGCCGTCCGGCTGCTGCGGTGCGCTCATGCGCCCATCGTCTCCCGACGACGTCGTCCTCGTCACGTCCCGCCGCGATCTGCCGGCGAAGTCGTGTCGGGAGGACACGCCCCACCCGCGCACCGGTGCGCTCGGTGCACGCAGGCTTGCGCCCCGCCCGCTATGCCCTACGCTTCCGCCTGCGGTGCCTCGACGAGACGGGCACCGTCCGGACACCCGGCCACGAGGGTCGGGCGACGGGCGCGCGACGACCGCGAGAGGGGTGACATGACCGGGGTGCGGGTGGTTCTCCCGCTGGTCGTGTCGATCGCCGCCGCGTGTCCGTCCTCCGCCCGCTCGGTCCGCCCGTGACGCGCTCCCGCGCGGTCGCCGGCCCGGCCGGGCACCGTCCACCCCACACCAGGCGAGCAGCAGGCCGACCCATGGAGGAGCAGCAGGGATGAGCGTCGACAGCACCGGCATGGCGGCCCGGTTGGGCATCAAGCCGGGCATGGTCGTGCAGGAACTCGGCTGGAGCGAGGACGCCGACGAGGACCTGCGTGACTCGATCGTCGAGGCCTCCGGCAGCGAGATGGTGGACGAGGACACCGACGAGGTGGCCGACGTCGTCGTCCTCTGGTGGCGGGAGGACGATGGCGATCTCTTCGACGCCCTCACCGACGCGCTGACCTCGCTGGCCGACGAGGGCGTCGTCTGGCTGCTGGTGCCGAAGTCGGGCCGGCCCGGGCACGTCGAGCCGGGCGACGTCACCGAGGTCGCCCCCACGGCCGGGCTCTCGCAGACCAGCAGCATCTCCGCGGCGAAGGACTGGTCGGGCATCCGGCTGGTCACCCCGAAGGCGGCCCGCAGCCGCCGCTGAGGCAGCATGTGGCGCCATGAGCCTCTCCGTCGGTGACCGCGCCCCCGAGTTCAACCTGCCCGATCAGGACAAGCAGGTCGTGTCCCTGGCGGATCTCCGCGGCACCCCCGTGCTGCTGGTCTTCTACCCCTTCGCCTTCTCCGGCATCTGCACCGGCGAGCTGTGCCAGCTGCGCGACGAGCTGACGAACTACACCGACGCGGGCGTGACGGTGCTGGCCATCAGCACCGACCCGGTCTTCAGCCTCAAGGCGTTCAAGGCGCAGGAGAACCTCGACTTCACCCTGCTCTCGGACTTCTGGCCGCACGGTGCCGTGGCCCAGGCCTACGGCGTGTTCAACGAGAAGGCGGGCATGGCCCTGCGCGGCACCTTCCTGGTCGACGCCGACGGTGCGATCGCCTTCGCCGAGGTCAACGGCCCCGGCGACGCGCGCGAGCAGTCCGGCTGGAAGGACGCCGTCGCCGCGCTCGCGGCCTGAGGACGGGCGCCCGGGGCCCTACCCTGGGCGCGCGGGGCGTGTAGCTCAGCGGTAGAGCTCTCGGCTTACAACCGAGCGGTCGCAGGTTCGAACCCTGTCGCGCCCACCCCTCCCGCGCCGCCGCCGTGGCGCCACGCAGTCGACAGTCGTCCCTACTGCGCTGGTCTGCAGGTGGATTCGTCGACCGGAGCTGGACCCAACTCCCGTGCGACGGCGCACCATTCCTCTTGTGCGAGCTGGCTGGAGCCCTGACGCCTGCCGTGGCGGCGAGCATCTGCACGGATATGGCGGACGCTGGTACCACCTGGAGGCGGTCTGGCCCGCGCGGGCGAATGCGCGCGCCAACTGCGCGCACCTTGTCCGAGGCGAGGCGAGGTGACCCGTCGGCGATCGATCTAGAGAATGCGATAGTGGTGCATCGCGGCCGCCTGGGTCAGCGCAGACGGCACCGCCTGCGCGATGTCGTCAACGGTGGACGTGACTTCCTGTAAATCCACGGTTTCGCCCCAGAAGGTGAGCGTGTCAGCCGTCGGACGCCAAAGCCCGTAAATCCGGTCGTACACCGTCGTGGTCCCGGCGCTTCTCATCTCGGGAGGCGAATCCGTGACCAGCCACGACATCCTCATTCGGCCGAACCTGGGATCGTCCCCCATCAGTCGGTCCTCTTCGGCGAGATGCTTGAAGAGCCGCTCGTCCATGTGCTCGAAGCTGTTGCGAACCTTCCGTACCAGGGTCGGTTCGACAGCGGCCAGCCCTAGGAGGCGTCGGAGCACCTCTCGTTCGGCGGGGTACTTCTGTGAGTTCCAGAGCAGCTTGAATAGGTTCGTCGCGGCCGTGGTCATCGAAGTCAGTCCCAGCCACAGCTCGTCGGATGCGTTTGTGTAGGCAACCGATCGATGCAGGTCGTGCTGAGCGATTTGCGCATCCACATCATCTTCGGATGTGGCCACTGGAAGAAGGGCCTCCAGGCGTTGCATCTCGTCCCAGGCCCGGTCCCGCAGGGTGCGAGCAGCATCGAACGTCTGGCAGTGGTTCCGGACAAGTCCGAGTGCGAAGGTCGTCCCGAAGTAATTCACAGCTGCGGGCCTTCCGATGGTTCTCCGAGGCGTCAACCAGGTGCACTTTGCGCATGTCTGTGTGCAGGGGCGGACATACCGGCCCGCTACCGATATCGGGCTCGAAAAGCGTTGGCGCGCCACCGGCGCGAGCGGGAACCCATCGGACCCGGCACACAGGTGTCGGCCCGTGGTGGTCTCCGGGGGCGGGAGGCGACCACGGGCCGGCAGTCGATGAGGTCGACGGGGCCCGTCAGGCGGCGGCGATGTCCACCGGGCCCGGCGCCGCCGGCTCGGCCGGCTTCGGGAAGGCCGGGCGCAGGAACGCCGGTGCCTTGAACGGGGCCCACTCGCCCTCGGGCTGCGCCAGCCGGTCGGCGATCGCCCACAGCGCCGCCGGGTGGTGGCCGATGCCGAGGTGGCTCGCGGTGACCGCAATGTTCTCGCAGCGCTCGCCGGGCGTGTTCAGGCAGGTCTGCCAGTGCACGATGCCGTCGTAGTGCGAGTAGATCGACGTCGCCGGCACCGGCAGCGGGCAGCCCTCGGGCTCCAGCGGGAACTGCCGCTGCTCCACGTGCAGGTGCGCGTAGCGGTCGAACGCCTTGGAGGCCCGGGTCTGGGTGTGCCGCTCGATGCGGAACGGGCTGCCGAGGGTGATCACCTGGCGTACCGCGTCGGGGCACTGGCGGGCGAGGTCGCGGGCGAAGATCCCGCCCAGGCTCCAGCCGATCACCGTGACCTCGCGGCGATACCGGTTGTGCAGGTAGTCGAGCTTGTCGCGCAGGCCGTTCACGCAGATGGCGGTCGGCCCGATGTTGCGGCCCAGCCCCCAGCCGTGCACCCGGTAGCCGAGCCGGCGGAGCGTCGCCCGCAGCACCCGCGTCGAGGTGTCGTCGGCCAGCAGGCCGGGAAGGACCAGCACCGGGTGCCCGTCACCCTTCGGCAGCCGCTGGGCGAGCGGACGGGCCGCCAGGTAGAGGCCGTAGTCCGCGAACGCCCGCGTGGGCTCGCTCAGGTAGAGCGGGAGTGCCGGACCATCACCCTGCTGTCGTGCCACGTCGTCCTCCTGGCTGCCGTCCGTTCGTGGAAGGGCCCTACCAAGATGCGGCCTGGCTCACACCTGCCGGCCCTGAACGCGCGGGCACATGTTGCCGAACTGTGTCCTGAGTCATAGCGGTCGCTCGCGTTCCGTCGCGGCCGGCGGACAGGGGCGGTGCTGCGGCCGTCGGCACCTCGTGCCACCGTACGGACGACGACAGGGGAGGCAGGATGCACGAGGACGGGACGCCCGGGCGGAGCCGCACGGTGGACCTCGGGGGGCCGGTGCACTACCTGGACTTCGGCGGTCCGGACGACGGGCCGCCGGTGGTGCTCGTGCACGGGCTGGGCGGTTCGCACCTGAACTGGGACCTCGTCGCGCCGGCGTTGCGCGAGCACGGTCGCGTGCTGGCGCTGGACCTGCCCGGGTTCGGTCGCAGCGAGCCGGGTGGGCGCACGGCCAGCGTGCCGGCCAACGTCGCCGTGCTGCACCGCTTCCTCACCGAGGTGGTGGGGGAGCCGGCGGTGCTGGTGGGCAACTCGATGGGCGGCATGATCTCCATCCTCGAGACGGGTGAGCACCCCGAGGCCGTCTGCGGCCTGGTCCTGCTCGACCCCGCCGTCCCCGGGTCGCGGCGCGCGCTCGACCCCCGGGTGGCCGTCATGTTCGCGCTCTACGCGATCCCCTTCGTCGGGGAGCGCTTCCTGTGGTGGCGGCGGCAGCGCACGTCCGCCCTGGCGCGGGTGCGCGAGATGCTGGAACTCGTCGGCGTCGACCCCGAGGGCGTGCCCGCCGACGTCATCGACCGGTCGGTGTCCCTGCTGGAGGAGCGGCGCGACGTCCAGGGCATGGACCGGGCGTTCCTCGCCGCGGCCCGCTCCCTGCTGCGCGTGCTCGCCGATCCGCGCCGCTACCGGGCCGCGATGGCGTCCATCGACGTCCCGGTGCTGCTGCTCCACGGCGACCGCGACCGGCTGGTGCCGGTCGAGGCGGCCCGCGACATCGCCCGCCGCCACCCCACCTGGCGCTACGCGGAGTGGTCGGGGGTCGGGCACGTGCCGCAGCTGCAGGAGCCGGAGCGCCTCGTCACCGAGGTCCTCGACTGGATGCGGGACGCGCAGCTCACCGGCTCCCGGGCCTGAGCGTGTCGCGCAGCGCCTCCAGCCCGGTGTAGCGCGGTCGCCAGCCGAGCTCCTCGCGGGCGCGCGTGGTGTCCATGATCGCCGGCCGGCTCGCCACCTCGATCCACTCCGCCGCGGGCGGCAGGAACGGCAGGCGGGAGAAGGCGCGGGCGGCGGCCTGCGCCGGGGCGGCCGGTAGCGGGATCGCGAGCGCCCCGAACTCCCGCGCGACGTCGGCGGCGGTGAGGACGCCCTCGCCGGCGATGTTGTAGGCCCCGGGCGGGCCGGCCCCGAGCACGCACAGCAGCAGCGCCTGCCCGACGTCGTCCTGGTGCACGAACTGCAGCGGGTGCTGCGGCACCAGCAGCGGCACGGGGACCGGCAGCCGCCGCGGCCGGCCGAAGAGCCGGCGCCCGACCGGGGCGAGCGGGCCGGGCAGCACGTCCTTGCCGCCGACGGCGTGCGGGCCGAGCACGACCGGCGGGCGGAGCAGGTACAGGTCCAGCTCCGGCGCGGCCGCCGACTCCCCGTCGAGCAAGTGCTCGAGCTCGGCCTTCTCCTGCGCGTAGAACAGCCGCGACGCGGGGCGCACCGGCCACTCCTCGGGGATCAGCTCCGGGTTGTCCTGGTGGAAGCCGTAGGCGGCGACCGAGGAGGCGTAGACGAAGCGCCGGGCGCCGACCGCGGCCGCCGCGCGGACGACGTTCACCGTGCCGTCGACGTTGATCGCCCGGGTCGTCGCCCGGGAGGCGTTGCCGGTGATGAGGAAGGCCAGGTGGACGACGACGTCGGCCCCCGCGAAGGCCTCGCGCAGCGCCTCCGGATCGCGCACGTCGCCCTGGCGGTAGGTCATCTTCGTCCAGCCCCGGGCAGCCGGGTCGAACGGCCGGCGGGCCATGCCGATGACCGTCCCGACGCGGTCGTCCTCCTGCAGCAGCGGCACCAGGCCTTCGCCGAAGGTACCGGTCGGCCCGGTGACGGCCACCGTGAGCCCGCGCGGGCGGCCCCCGCGCTTCCTGGCGGGGCTCACCGAGCGGCTGCCCGCGTCGGCGTCCCGCCGGTGGGCCGGTCCTCACCGGGCGTGCCCTCGGCCGCCCGGGCCAGCTCGAGGAGCTCCTCGATGCCGCGCCGGATCCCGCCGGAGAGGACGTCGACGTCGGGGAAGGCGTCGAAGTCGGCGTTGATGCCGAACGTCATCGTGTCCAGGTAGCTGAAGATCCCGATCGAGCAGCGGATGCCGCCGGCGATCGGCACGTAAGCGTGCGCCGACCGCATCCGCTTGCCCAGCACGTACAGCGGGACCCGCGGGCCCGGCACGTTCGTGGTCACGGCCTGGCACCACATCTGGCCGGCCTGCATGCCCGCCCGGACGCCGAGGGAGAGCATGCTGGGAGCCACGTAGTCGCCCATCGCGATGATCGACGGCACGTCGACGGCCTGCATCGCCCGCTTGTACTCGTCCATCTGGCCGCGGATGCTCCGCAGCCGTGACGCGGGGTCGGGGTCGCCGACGGGCAGGTCGACGAAGACGGCCGAGACCTGGTTGTCCAGGGAGCCGCGCCGGCTCGCCGAGCGGACCGACACCGGCACCATCGTGCGCACCACGAGCTTGTCCGAGGACAACTCGCCGCGGCCCTGGAGGAGGTCGCGGAACGCCTTGGTGATCGCGGTGAGGATGACGTCGTTCACCGTGCCGCCCAGCGCCGTGCGCACCTCCTTGAACTCCGCGAGGCTGCCCTGCGTCCACGCCCAGCGCCGGTGCGGGCCGATGTGCCCGTTCAGCGAACGGGCGGTGGGGGTGACGGCCTGCTTGGCCAGCGAGGGCACCGTGCGGGCCAGCGTGCGGCTCGTCTCGGTCAGCCCCTTCACGTTGCGGACGGCGGCGCCGACGCCCGGCAGGCCGGTGAGGGTGCGCAGCGGGGCGGTCGCCGCCTCCGTGATCGCCCCGGCCATCAGCGCGGCCGACGACGGATCCCGCCGCGGCGTCCACTCACGCGGCTCGGCGTGGGTGGCGTCGGGGTCCAGGTCGAACATCAGCTGCATGAGGTCGGTGCCGGCGACGCCGTCGACCATGCAGTGGTGGACCTTGGAGATCAGCGCCCACCGCCCGTCGGCCAGGCCCTCCACCAGCCACAGCTCCCAGAGCGGCTTGGCCATGTCCAGGCGCTGCCCGAGCACCCGGCCGGCCAGGTTGCGCAGCTGCTCGTCACCGCCGGGCGAGGGCACCGCGGTGTGCCGCACGTGGTACAGGATCTGGAAGTGGGGGTCGTCGACCCACATCGGGCGCCCGAGCTGCAGCGGCACCTCCCGCACGCGCTGCCGGTACCGCGGCACGAGCGGCAGCTTGCTCAGCAGCAGGCGGACGACGTCGCCGTAGGTCGGGGCCGGGCCGTCGAACACCGCCACCGATCCCACGTGCATGGGGGTGTTCTCGCTCTCGGCGAAGTAGAACCCGCTGTCGAGGGCACTCATGCGGTCCACGTCTCACTCCTCGGCCGTCGTCCCGGATGCTGGCCGCCGACGTTAGGTGTGGCGCTCGGTGCACGCACATCGGGCTGTGGCGGCGGCCACATCCTCCGTGCCCCGCCCCCCGCTGCGTCAACCGGCCCTGCGCCCCCCGACCTGCACCCGGTCCAGCAGCCCGGCGAACGCGCGGTTCACCACCTCCGTCCGCGTGAGGTTGACGCTGTGCCCGGCCCCCGGGACGACGACCAGCTCGGCGCCCGGGCCCACCGCCTCGGCGATCCGCCGGCCGTGCGCCTCGGGGGTCAGCCGGTCGTGGGTCGCCGCGACGACGGTGACCGGCACCCGGCGGAGGACCTCCAGCGCCGCGGTCTCGTCGTGGTCGAGGAAGGTCGCGTAGAAGGCCATCGTCACAGGCAGCGGGGTCTCCTCCAGCAGCTGCTGCACCATCCGCACGGAGCGCCGGTCGGCGTCGTCCCGCCCGAACAGCAGCCGCCGGATGGCCCGCCGGCCGAGGAAGGTGCCCCGCCGGCGCCGCCGCTCCAGCGCCGGGGCCAGCCGCTGCAGCAGCCAGAGGTAGAGCCGGAGCAGGCGCAGCCGGCGCAGCACCCTCACGAGGAACCCGGTGAGCCCGCCGGCCACCAACCCGCCGGCGGAGGTGGCCAGCAGGAACGCGCCCACGACGCGGGTGCCGAACAGCTCCGGTCGCTGCCGCGCCAGCGCCAGGATGCTCATCCCGCCCATCGAGTGCCCGGCGAGCACGACCGGTCCGGCCGGGGCGACGGCGTCGAGCACCTGGCCGAGGTCGTGGCCGGTGCGGTCGATCGTGGCCCGGGTGAGCGGTGTCCAGCCGGAGCGGCCGTGCCCGCGCTGGTCCCACAGGACGAGCCGGGCGCGGTCCCGCAGGGCGGCCCGCTGGGGCTCCCACTCCGCCAGCCGAGCGGTGAACCCGTGGGAGAGGACGACGGTGAGCGGGGCGTCCTCCCTCCCGTCGAACTCCACGTGCAGGTCGACGCCGTCGTCGGTGGTCACCGTCCGGGAACCCGGTGGGGGCGGTCCGTCGAGCGGGGGCAGGGTCACGGGCGGGGGGTCTCCGGGCACGGCGCCATCCCAGGGCCCCGGGGTCGAAGGCGCAACCGGGCGGTGCGGTTCAGCGCACGCCGCGGCGGCCGGGGGCGGCCTCGCGCACCAGGCGGCGGGCGGTGTCCACCTCGCGGGCCACCGGGGCCAGCACCCCCTCGGCGTGCAGCTCGGCGTCGTCGGGCACGGCGGGGGCGCGGACGTCGTCCTCGAGCCCGCGGATCGCCCGCCGCAGCACGGCGACCTGGGCGAGATCGGGGGCCGGTTCCCCGCCGCGGCTGGCGATGACGGCCTCGGTGACGGCGTCGGAGGTGCGCTCCAGCTGCACGATCACCGGCCACCAGGCGGCCGCCCGCGTGCTGATCGGCGGCGGCTCGGCCAGGCGCCGCTGCAGCTGGGTCTGCAGCTCGGTCAGCGCGCGGTAGCTGCGCCGGCGGGCGCGGCGGCGCTCCGTCGGGCTGCCGGTGAAGGCGGCGGCCACGAACGCGTCCAGGGCGCGGGCGGCCTCGCCCAGCGCCTCGTCCAGCGGGGCCCGCCAGGTCTGCGGCCACAGCAGGTAGCCGAACACCAGCACGATCGCGCAGCCGATGAGCGTGTCCAGCAGCCGGGCGCCGACGAGCCCCGGGTCGCTCGGCAGCGCGAGGTCCAGCAGCAGGATGATCAGCGGCGTCTGGAACACCGAGAAGAGCCCGAAGTTCGCGTTGCGCGCCCACGGCAGCACCGCGGCCGAGCCGGCCAGGGCCACCAGCACCCAGCCGTCGCGGGGGAGCGCCGCGAGCAGCGCCGAGCCGATCAGGACGCCGAGCAGGGTCCCGGCCCCGCGCTGCACCGCCCGGGTGAACACCGACCCGAAGTCGGGCTTCAGCACGATCGCGACGGTGAGCAGCACCCAGTACGGGCGCTCGATGGGCAGGTACTGGCGGGCGATCTCGGCCACGGTCATGCACAGCGCGAGGCGGACGGCGAAGGCCCGGGCGTCGGCGCTGGCGAGGGTGCGGTCACCCAGGTCGTGGAGGCGGGTGCGCAGATCCGGCCGCGGCACCGCCGCGGCCGCGCCGGCCCGCTCCTCCGGGTCGCCGACCACGTTCCACACCAGCCGAACGCCGTGGCGGACGGCCCGCGCCGCCGGGTGCCCCTCGACCAGCGGGGCCGGCCGCTGGTCGGTGAGCTGCCCGCTGCCGGAGACGGCCGCCGCGAGGGAGTGCACGGCGACGACGTCCCGCGGGTCGGCGGGCGCCCCCGCGCGCGCGGCGGCGACCGCACCCTCCACGAGCGGGGCCGCGGCGTTGAGGACGCCGGCCAGCTCGGAGAGCTCGCGGCTGCGCCCGGCCGACCGGCTGCGGCTGCGGATCACCCGGTCGTACGCCGCGTTGAGCGCGGCCGTGAGCGCCCGCCGGGCCTCGGAGGCCGCGTCGCTGCCCACCGCCGCCAGCAGCTCGCCGATGCGGGTGAAGACCACGGCGACGGCCGACCGGTCAGGGTCCAGCGGCTCGGTGCCCGCCTGCACCAGCGTGGTCACCGTGGCCCACGCCGCCCCGCAGAGGAAGAAGCCGACCTCGGCGGCGGCCGGCAGCGGTGTCACCAGCCCCGAGGCGAGGGCGGTGTAGACGAGCAGCTGGAGCGCCCCCAGGGAGAGCGTGGCGCTCACCGCGCTGATCAGCGCGGCGGCCGCCGACAGCGCGGCGATGACGGCCACCGGCCCCCAGCCGCCGCCGCTCGCGTACTGGCCCACCAGCAGGCCGAGCGTGCCGAACAGCGTGGCGGCGAGGATGCGGCGCAGCCGCTCGCGCAGCGGGCCCGGCTGGGGTGCCAGGCTCGCCGCGAGCGCGCCGATCGTGGCGAAGACGCCGGCGCCGAGCGCGCTTCCCGGCTCCAGCCCGCCGCCCACCGCGACGGCGAGGGCCAGGGGCGCGGGGATGGAGACGGCGAACCGCGCGACGTCGCGCCACGGGACCGGCGGGGGAGTGGTGCGCACCAGCTCCTCCAGCCAGGCCGGTGCCCGCAGCGACCGCTCCCGACGCCGCCGCTCTCCCACGGCGGAAGCTTGGCATTCCGGCGGACCGGTCGCGTGCAGCCCCGCCTACGCTGACCAGCCGTGACCGTGCAGCTCGGGAAGGTCCTCGCCGCCCTCGACGCCCGCTACGACCCCGCGCTCGCCGAGAGCTGGGACGCGGTCGGCCTCGTCTGCGGTGACCCGGCGGAGCCGGTGCGCTCGGTGCTGTTCGCGGTGGACCCGACGACGGCGGTCGTCGACGAGGTGGTCGCGACCGGTGCGCAGCTGCTGGTCACCCATCACCCGCTCTTCCTGACGCCGGTGCACGGCGTGCCCGCCGACGACCCGCGGGGCCGGCTGGTGCACCGGCTGGTCCGGGCCGGGGCCGCGCTGTTCGTCGCGCACACCAACGCCGACCGGGCCCCTGGGTGGGGGGTGAACGACGCGCTGGCCGGGGCGCTCGGGCTCGAGGACGCCGTGCCGCTGGAGCCCTCGCCCGCGGACCCCCGCGCGGGGCTCGGCCGGGTCGGCCGGCTGGCGGAGCCGATGACGCTGCGCGCCTTCGCCGCGCACGCGGCGGCGGCCCTCCCGGCCACGGCCGGCGGCGTGCGGGCGGCCGGCGACCCCGAGCGGACGATCACCACCGTCGCGGTCTGCGGCGGCAGCGGCGGCTCGCTGCTGGGTGCGGCCGCCGCGGCCGGGGCCGACGTACTGCTCACCAGCGACCTGAAGCACCACCCCGTGTCCGACGCGCGGGAGGTGCCCGGACCGGCGCTGTGCGACGTCGCGCACTGGGCGTCGGAGTGGCCCTGGCTGCCGGTGGCCGCGGACCGGCTGCGCCGGGACCTCGACGGTGCGGTGGAGGTCGCCGTCTCGACCCGGCGCACCGACCCGTGGAGCCTCCGGGCGGACGCGCCGAGGTAGCCGGGGCGGCCTATCCGTGGCCGGCGGCCCGCAGCGCCTGGATGCACGCCCGTTCGAGGCCCCGCTGGCGGCGCATCCGGGCGAACAGCCCCGGCACCGGCTCCAGCTCGCGGGTGGCGGCCGGCCGGACCCCGCTCAGCCGACCGTCGGCGTACCGGCCGGTGGTGGTGTGCACCGTCCAGCGTTCGACGTCGGGCACCGACAGCTCCTGGCCGATCAGCACGGCCGGACCGGAGGCACCTGCAGGACCGTCGGCCACCGGGAGGGGATCGGCGGCCCAGTCGGGGACCCGGACGGTACCGACGTGCAGCCCGCCGTCGTCGACGCCGAGCACGACGTCCGCCGGGTCGTCGCGGCGCCCGCCCGGGACGACGTCGGCGGGCTCGAGCACGAGCACCAGCCGCGGGAGGTACCACCAGTGCTCGCGGCGCAGCATGGGGGAGTCCGCCAGGGCCCGCGCCGGTGGGTGCTTGCGGAGCTCCTGGGTGAGCAGCTCCTCGGTGAAGAGGTCGCCGTCGCCGTCCTCGACGAGGGTCAGGCGGCCGGTCGCCACCAGCGGGGTCCAGCGGGAACCGGTCAGCCGCGGATCGGAGAGGACCAGCGCCGCGGTGTCGCTCGCAGCCGCGGCGCGGGCCGTGCCGACGTGCGCCCACGGCAGTGCGACCGTCGGCTTCCCGCCCAGGAGGAGGGGGACGACCCCGATGGCGCCCGGAGGTCCGTCCGGCGTGCGCCACAACAATTCGGCCACGCCTGCCGAGTGGACTGCGGCCGCAACACTTGTGGGGTCCATCACCTGGTTGTCTACTCCCCTCGGACGGCGGCAACCGAGCCGCCCTCGGACTCGGGAGTCGCCGTGCCTGCGATCGTCGTGGCCGTCGTGGTCGGGGTGCTGTTCTTCCTCGGCTACCGGTACTACTCCAGCTATCTGGCCAGGAGCGTCTACGCGCTGGATCCGGCGTTCGTCACGCCGGCGCACGAGTTCAACGACGGCAACGACTTCGTGCCGACGAACAAGCACGTGCTGTTCGGCCACCACTTCACCTCGGTGGCCGGTGCCGCGCCGATCGTCGGCCCGGCCATCGCGGTCTTCTGGGGCTGGGGGCCGGCGCTGCTGTGGATCGTGCTCGGCACGATCTTCGCCGCCGGGGTGCACGACTTCGGGGCGCTGGCGGTCTCCGTGCGGCACAAGGCCAAGAGCATCGGCACGTTGGCCGGTGACGTGATCAACGGCCGCGCACGCATGCTCTTCATGATCATCATCTTCTTCCTGCTCACCCTGGTGAACGCGGTCTTCGCCGTCGTCATCGGCAACCTGTTCGTGGGCAACCCCGCGGCGGTCATCCCGATCGTGGTGGAGATCCCGATGGCCATGGCGATCGGGCAGTACATCTACAAGACCCGCTCGTCGGCGCTGATCCCGTCGATCGTCGGCGTGATCATCCTGTACGCGCTGATCCTCGTCGGCCAGGCGTTCCCGATCTCGCTCGACGGTCTGGCCGAGGCGCTGGGTGTCGAGCAGACCCGCAACGTCTGGGTCGTCCTGCTGTTCATCTACACCTGGGCGGCCTCGCGCATCCCGGTCTGGATGCTGCTGCAGCCGCGCGACTACATCAACAGCCACCAGCTGTTCATCGCCCTCGGCGTCATCGCGCTCGGCGTGATCGTCGGCATGAACACCATCCAGGCGCCGGTGATCAACGATGTGCCGGAGGGGTCGCCGAACTTCTTTCCGTTCCTGTTCATCACCGTGGCCTGCGGCGCGGTCTCCGGCTTCCACTCGCTGGTGTCGTCGGGCACCACGTCGAAGCAGCTGGACAAGGAGACCGACGCCCGCTACGTCGGCTACATGGGCGCCGTGGGCGAGGGCTCGCTGGCCACCGGCGCGGTGCTCGCGGCCACCGCCGGCGTCGCGGCATCCGAGGTGGAGTGGAACGCGCTGTACGCGGACTTCGCGACCGCGTCCGGCGGCGCGGCCGGCAACTTCGTCAACGGCGTGGCGCAGTTCGCCAACAACCTCGCGATCCCGCTGGACCTGGCGACCACGTTCGCCGCCGTCGTCGTCATCAGCTTCGCGGCGACGACGATGGACACCGGCGTCCGGCTGCAGCGCTACCTGGTGCAGGAGATCGGCGAGCAGTTGAACATCCGGGTGCTCGCCCGCAACCTCACCGTGGCGACGACCGTCGCCGTCCTCATCCCGCTCGCCATGGCGCTGATCCCGGGTGAAGGCGAGGCCGGCTACACGTTCGGCGTCCTGTGGCAGCTGTTCGGGACGACGAACCAGCTCACCGCCGGGCTGGCGCTCTCGGTGATCGCGGTGTGGGTGACCCGCCGGGGCCGCAACCCGCTCGCCGCGATCATCCCGCTGGTGTTCCTGCTGGTGATGACGACCTGGGCGCTGATCCTGAACCTCCGGAACTTCATCGAAGCCGAGCAGTGGGTGCTCGCGCCGCTGGATGCGCTGATCTTCGTCCTGGCGATCTGGCTCATCGTGGAAGCGGCGCTGGCCCTGATGAAGGCCCGGCGGGAGCGCCCCGCGGTGCCGGTCGACGGAACGGGCACCGGTCGGGAGTCCGTCGTCGCCCGGGCCAACCCAGACGAGGCGACCTCCGACGTCCCGCTGGGTGGGTCCGACCGGGACGACCGCCGGTGACCTCGCGGGTCGTCCTCGTCCGCGGCTCGCGCGACGTCGCTGCCTCCGGCGGGTGCTGCAGCGGCGACGTGAAGCCGTTCGACGAGGGCGGCTCGCACCGTCACGCACCGAGAGACGAGAGCGATGACGGCGTCGCCCCGGTGTACCGCGCCCTGCGCGCGGCGCTGCCGGGCGACGTCGCCGTCGAGATCGTCTCGCCGTCGAACTGGCTGTGGCTGGTGCCGGAGCTGGTGCGGGGCGGCCGCCGGCGGGGCCTGCGCGGCCCGGCGCTCCGGCAGTCCGTGCGCGCCGGGATGGCGGTCGAGTCGCTGATCGTCGACGGCGTGGTGCTCGCCTCCGGCGGCCTGCCCGACCCCGATGCCGCCGTCGCCGCGGTGGAGGCCGAGCTGGCGCTGCGGTGACCGGGCCGCGGTCGGGCCACGGGTAGGTTGGCGGGGTGAAGGTCGACCACTTCGAACAGCAGAAGCTCCTGGAGCTCGCGGCGGAGGACGTCGCCCTGACCCAGCTCGCCCACCGGCGGCGGACGCTGCCGGAGGCCGTGGCCGTCGAGACCGCCGCGGAGACCGAGCGGTCGCTCGCCGACGACGTCGTCCGGGCCGAGACCGAGGTCCGCGACCTGCAGCGGGAGGTGTCCCGGCTGGAGGCCGACGTCGAGACGGTCCGGCAGCGCGCGACCCGCGACCAGCAGCGCCTGGACGCCGGCGGGATCAACGCGCGCGAGACGACGAGCCTGCAGCTGGAGATGGAGTCGCTGGCCCGGCGCCAGTCGACCCTGGAGGACCAGGAGCTCGAGCTGATGGAGCGCCTGGAGACCGCCGAGGTGACGCTG
Source organism: Blastococcus carthaginiensis (assembly GCF_030731085.1). NCBI lineage: Bacteria > Bacillati > Actinomycetota > Actinomycetes > Geodermatophilales > Geodermatophilaceae > Blastococcus > Blastococcus carthaginiensis. Next base: position 46,058 of record NZ_JASNFN010000021.1, read on the forward strand.
CGGACGGCGCAGGAGGCGCGCGAGCAGGCGCGCGGCGACCTGGAGCGGGCCGAGCAGTTGCGCGACGACGCCCTCTCCGACATCGCCGACGGCACCACCCGGCACGAGAGCGCGCGCGCCGCGGTCGCCGGGGGGCTCTCCGCGCCGCTGCTGGCGCTGTACGACCGGGTGCGCACCCAGACCGGCACGACCGGTGCGGCGATGCTCCGCTCCCGGCAGTGCCAGGGGTGCCGCATCGAGCTCAACGGCCGGGAGCTCGCGGCGGTCCGCAACGCCGACCCGCATGAGGTGGTCCGGTGCGAGAACTGCGGGCGGATCCTCGTCCGCACCGCCGAGTCCGGGCTGTGAGCCGCCGGTTCGTCGTGGAGGCCGACGGCGGTTCCCGGGGCAACCCGGGGCCGGCCGGCTACGGCGCGCTCGTGCGCGACGCGGACACCGGCCGGGTGCTGGCCGAGCGCGCCGCGTCGGTCGGGCGCGCCACCAACAACGTCGCCGAGTACGGCGGGCTGGTCGCCGGGCTGCAGGCGGCGCTGGACCTCGACGCCTCCGCCGAGGTCGAGGTGCGCATGGACTCCAAGCTCGTCGTCGAGCAGATGTCGGGGCGCTGGAAGATCAAGCACCCCGACATGCAGCAGCTGGCGCTGCAGGCCCGCGCGATCGCCCGGAAGCTGGGCGCCGTCCGCTACACCTGGGTGCCGCGCGCGCAGAACGGCGCCGCCGACGCGCTGGCCAACAGCGCGATGGACGGCAGGCCGGTCCACCGCGACGTCGCCGCCGAGCCCAGCGTGGCCGAGGACGACGTCCAGCCCACCGCCGAACCGGCGCCGGTGGTCACCACCGTGACCCACCTGCTCCGGCACGGGCAGACCGAGCACACCCCCGAGCGCCGGTTCAGCGGCCGCAACGAGCTGCCGCTGTCGCGGACCGGCCGCGCCGAGGCCGAGGCGGCCGGGGAGCGGGCCGCCGAGCTCGGCATCGAGGTCGTCGTCGCCTCGCCGCTGCGCCGCACCCGGGAGACCGCCGAGATCGTGGCCGCGCGCCTGGGCCTGCCCGTGGAGTTCGACGACGACCTGGTCGAGCTGGACTTCGGCGACCTCGAGGGGCTCACCTCCGACGAGGCGCGGGCCCGGCACCCCCTGGCGGTGCGCCGGTTCCTGGCCGACGTGACCGTGGCCGCCCCCGGCGGGGAGTCGATCGCCGACGTGGGCCGCCGGGTGGCCGGGGCGCGGCAGCGGATCCTCGCCCGGCACGCCGGTCGGACGGTCCTGGTGGTCAGCCACGTCACACCGATCAAGCTGCTGCTCGCCGCCGGGCTGGGCGTCGGCGACGACGTCGTCCACCGGGTGTTCCTGGAGGCGGCCTCGCTGTGCACGGTGGCGTGGTCGACCGACGGGCGCTCGTCGGTGCGGCTGCTGAACGACACCGCCCACCTGCGCTGACAGCCTGGGCAGAGCAGCCCGTCAGGTGCGCAGGTAGAGGTAGACCGCCACCGCGACACCGAAGGTGACGATGACGACCCGCAGCGGTGTCGGCGGGATGCGGGTGGCGATCCGCGCTCCGAGGAACCCACCCACCAGGCCGGCCGGTGCGGCGACGGCCACCGCCGCCCAGTGCACGTCGCCGAAGATGCCGAAGACGACGAGGGTGACGGTGGCGGTCACCGCGGAGATCGCGGACTTGAGCGCGTTGGCCAGCTTGAGCCGGCCCAGGCCCAGGCCGAGGACGCCGACGAGGATGACGCCGAGCGCCCCGCCGAAGTAGCCGCCGTAGACGGTGGCCAGGAACAGCGCGACGAACAGCCACCACGGGTCCCGGGACCGGTCCTCCTCCCCGTGCCGCCGGAGCCGCCGGGTGAGCAGCGGCTGCACCGCCAGCAGGAGGCTGGCCAGCAGGACGAGGACGGGCACGACCAGCTCGAAGGCCGCCGAGGGCAGCACCAGCAGCAGGATGCTGCCCACCGTGCCGCCGAGCACGGCGACCAGCGAGAACCGGAGCAGCCGGCGGCGCTGACCGCGGTACTCCGGGCGGAACCCCGCCACGCCGCCGAGGTAGCCCGGCCACTGGGCGACGGAGTTGGTCACGTTCGCCTCGACGGTGCCCAGCCCGAGCGCCACCAGCGTGGGGAAGAGGATCAGCGACCCGCCACCGGCGATGGAGTTGATGCCACCGGCGAGGAGGGCCACCCCGGCCACCAGGAGCAGGTCGAGGGCACCCACGGCGGGTCACCCTACGGTGGGTGCATGCGGAAGCCGGCGAGCGCGACGTGGCTGGGAGCCCTGCTGGGTGGGTCGGGAGCGCTGCACCTGGTGCGCCCGCGCACCTACGAGTGGCTGGTGCCGCCGGAGCTCGGGTCGGCGCGCGTCTGGGTGCTCGCCAGCGGGGTCGCCGAGATCGGCACCGCGGCCCTGCTCGCCGCGCCGCGCACCCGGCGGGCCGGCGGCTGGTCGGCCGCGGCCCTGCTGCTGGCGTTCGTGCCCGCGCACCTGCACCACCTCCGGCTCGGGCGCGGCAGGCCACCGGTGCTGGCCGCGGCCGCGGTACGGCTGCCCCTGCAGGTGCCCATGGTGGCCGCGGCGCTCCGGGTGGCCCGCGGCGGCTGACTGCGGGGCAGACTCGGCGCATGCCGCCCACCCGGATGCCCGACGACTGGCAGCGCGCCCTCGTCGTCGCCGCCCACCCCGACGACATCGAGTACGGCCTGGCCGCCGCCGTCGCCACCTGGACGGCGGCGGGCAAGGAGGTGCACTACCTGCTGGCGACCCGGGGCGAGGCCGGGATGGCCGGCGTCCCCCCGGCGGAGGCGGGGCCGCTGCGCGAGGAGGAGGAGCGGCGGTCGGCAGCGGTCGTCGGCGTCACCGAGGTGGAGTTCCTCGACCACCGGGACGGCGTCCTCGTCGCCGGGCCGGAGCTGCGCCGCGACCTCGCCGCCGCGATCCGCCGACACCGGCCCGAGCTCGTCGTCACCGGCTACTTCGGGCCCACCTGGACCCCGCCGGGGGTGTCGCCGGCCTACCTCAACTCCGCCGACCACCAGGCCCTCGGGCAGTCGGTGCTCGACGCGGTCGCCGACGCGGGCAACGAGTGGATCTTCCCGGAGCTGACCGAGGAGCGGTGGCCGGGCGTGCAGTACATCGCGGTCAGCGAGCTGACCGACCCGCCCCACGAGGTCGACGTCAGCGACCAGGTCGAGACGGCGGTCGCCTCGCTGGCCGAGCACCGGCGGTACCTGGAGCTCCTCTCGGACGACCCGGTCGACGTGCAGGCGCGGCAGATCGTGGACATGTCGACGCTGACCGAGGACGGGCGGCGGCGCGTGGGGTACCGGCTCTACTGGGGGTAGGCATCGCCCGCAGACCCGCAGACCCGCAGACCCGCAGACCCGCAGGCCCTGGGCACATGGCCGGCTGACCGGAGCGGTCAGAACGGTGGTGGGTCGTCGTCCAGGTCGAGTGCCCGGTTCGTGTCCGTGTCTGGCTCCGGTTCCGGTGGTGGTTGCGGTGGTGCGGTGAGGACGCGGAAGCCCGGTGGTCGGCTGGTGCGGGTGACGCCGGTGGGGGTGGTGACGGTGAGCACGCCGTCGTCGCTCATCGTGTGCTGCCAGCCGGGGACGAAGGTCTTGAGCCGGTGGTGGCGGCGGCACCGGCAGCACAGGTTCTCGCAGGCGGTCTGGCCGCCGGCGGTGTGGGCGATGACGTGGTCCAGGTCGGCCCAGCCGGCGGGCACGGTGCAGCCGGGGTGGCGGCAGGTGCGGTCGCGCAGGCGGAGGAACTGCTGCTGGCCGGCCGAGGGGCGGTAGCGGTCCACCGCCGCCGGTGGGCCCAGCAGCGGGCAGCCGCACGACGAGTCCGGACGGTCGGGGTGGTCGGGGTGGTCGGGGTGGTCGGGGTGGTGGGGGCAGCCGGTGCGGGCCAGCCGGGCCAGCTCCGCCCGGCTGGTGACCGCCCGCAGCTTCCCGGTGGCGTCGGTGATCGCGATCTGCAGGCTGCCCGCCGGTGGGGCCTGCACCGCGAGGGCGTCGAGCTGGGCGAGCAGTTCGCGCAGGTGGGCGGCGGTGATCGGCTCCCCGTCGACCTCCCCGATCGGCTCGGCAACCCCTGGCGGGGTGCCGGGTGGGGTGAAGGCGTCCGGGGTCGGGGCGCCGGCGGCGAGGAACCCGGCGGGGGTGAGCGCGGTCAGCGGGGCGATGACGGTCAGCTGCGCGGTCACCGCCGGGCGCTCCTGCCAGGGCCGCAGCAGCAGATCGGCGGCGGCGCCGGCGCGCAACATGCCGATCGGCCGCTCGTCGCCGGCCTCCTTCGCCGCGCGGGCATGCCGATCCACGGCGTCCCGGCAGGCGCGGGCCTCGGGATGGGGCAGCAGGGCGCGCAGCTCGCTCATGCCGTCCCCGACCGGCCGCACGGTCACATCCGCCCCACGCTGCCGGGCCTTGCGCCGCCGCTCGCCGGCGTCGGTGTCACGGGCCAGCAGCTCCGCGCGGACGGCCTCGCGCAGCTTGCCCACCCCCAGGCCGCTCGCGCCGGGCAGCACCGCGGCCTCCACCCCGGCGATCACTGTCGGGTCGGTGTCGGACCCGGCGGCGGCGACCTCGGCGGCGATCGCCCGGGCCCGCGGCCAGTCCAGCAACCCCAGCCGCAGCGCCGCGAAGGTGCCCGGCAGCCGGGTGGTGAGCACATCGGCGTGCTCCAGCAGGGTCACCGCCGCCGTCCGGCTGCAGTTGTGCACCATGGCCAACTCGTCGGGCACGAACTCACTGGCCCCCGCCGGGCCGCGGTCCCCGGCCCGCTCACCCCCAGGTGGCGGATCGGCCGGCGCCGGCCGGGCGGCCGCGAGGTCCATCACCAGCTCCACCCGCAACGCGGCCAGCTTCGCCTCGGCCACCACGATCTGGCCGAGCAGGTCGGCGGCCTCCACCGCGCCGCGCCGGGCCGGCAGCCACGCGGACAACGGCTCGTCCCACCGCTGCGGATCGGGATCGGCCAGCTCCCACGGCGAGGGCAACGGGTCGACCGGGGACACCGTCACCCCGACCGCGAACCCGACCACCGACATAACCGCAGGCTAGACAGGGGCTACGACAATTCCCGCGCCTCAGCGCCGGGTGAGCGACGCATAGAGGGCGTACGTCGACGCAAACGAACCCACCGCCGTCGGGCGGACCGCTCCGGGGGCGGGTCCGCCCTACCGCAGAAGGACAGCGCGGCGGTCCAGGCTTCGCCCAGAGGTCCAAGGCTCCGGTAGGCGGGTCCGGTGGACCGGGACGGGAACGATCAGCGGGTGGTGCGCGGGGTGGCGGGGTGGCTGCCCGCCGTGACCAGGTCGGCGACGGCCTGCCGGGCGTCGCCGGCGGTGACCAGCCCCTCGCCCACGAGCACGGCGTCGGCCCCGGCGGCGGCGTAGCCGATCAGGTCGTGCGGGCCGCGGACGCCGGACTCGGCGACCTTCACGACCTCCGACGGCAGCCCGGGCGCGATCCGCTCGAAGGTGGACCGGTCGACCTGCAGGGTGGTCAGGTCGCGGGCGTTGACCCCGATCACCGAGGCCCCCGCCGCCATCGCCCGATCGGCCTCGGCTTCGGTGTGCACCTCGACCAGCGCGGTCATGCCCAGGGACTCGACGCGCTCGAGCAGGCCGACGAGCACGTTCTGCTCCAGAGCGGCGACGATGAGCAGGACGACGTCGGCACCGTGGGCCCGCGCCTCGTGCACCTGGTAGCTGCTGACGACGAAGTCCTTGCACAGCACCGGGACGTCGACGACGGCGCGGACGGCGGCGAGGTCGGCGTGCGAGCCGTGGAAGTGCTGGCGCTCGGTGAGCACGGAGATGACGCGGGCGCCGCCGGCGGCGTACTGCTGCGCCAGCGAGGCGGGGTCGGCGATGTCTGCGAGGTCGCCCTTGGAGGGGCTGCGCCGCTTGACCTCGGCGATCACGCCGACGCCGGGGGCGCGCAGCGCGGCCAGCGCGTCGCGGGCGGGCCGGGCCGCCTGCGCGGCGGCCTTCACCTCGGCCAGCGGCGTCGCGGCCTCGCGGACGGCGAGGTCGGCGCGGACGCCCTCGATGATCTCGTCGAGCACGTTCACGGCGTGGCCGCAGCCTCGGCCGAGGTCCCGTGGTCGTTCATCGTCGCCACTTCTCCTCGTACGTCGATCCCGGCGGGTGGGGTGCCCACTCTAGAGGCGGGTCCCGCGCCCTCCGGCCCGGGGGCGGTCCCGGCGGGCGGGGCCCGTTCCGCTATGCGGAGCGGCCGGACCGCGGCGCCGGTGGGGGCTCGGTCGGGTCCTCCCCGCGGTCCAGCGCCTTCCACGCGTCGTCCGTGCGGTCCTCGGCCGACCTCGGTGGTGCCGGTCCGGCGTCGCGCTCGTAGCGCCGTCCCATCGCCGGCCAGGCGGCACCGCGGAGGACGACGAGCAGCCCGGCGAGGACCGCCAGCACCCCGGCGGCGACGGCGAGGCCCGGCCAGACCGCGGCGACCTCCACCGTCGTCGCGGTGACGCTGGTGCCGCTGACGCCCGGCAGGTCGGCGGCGGCGTCGGCCACTCCCCCGGCGAGCACCCGCGCGCCCGACCAGACCAGGGCGCCACCGCAGATCGCCACCAGCAGCCCCACGGCCAGCCGCCCGGCACCCCGCACGGCCAGCAGCGCGACGGCGGCGGCGAGCAGCACCAGCCCGGCGGCGGTGACCAGCGGCGCCGCCGCACCGCCGGTGAGCGTGCCGGACACCGGCGGCAGCGGCGGCGGCCGTTCGGCGGTGACCTCCGCCCAGCGCTGGCTCGCGGCCGACAGCGCCAGGGCCCCGGCCAGCGCGGCGCCGACCACGGCGGCGGTCAGCTCGCGCCGCGCTCCACCGGACCGGCCCTCGTCCGGGGACCCGCTCACGTCAGCTCCCGCAGCCTCTCGGCCGTCGCGATCGCCGAGAGCACCGCGCGCGCCTTGTGCCGGGTCTCGGCCTCCTCGGACGCGGCGTCGCTGTCGGCCACGATGCCCGCGCCGGCCTGCACGTAGGCACGACCCTGGTGCAGGACGGCGGTGCGGATCGCGATCGCCATGTCCATGTCGCCGCTCGCGTCGACGTAGCCGACGGTGCCCGCGTACAGCGCACGCCGGGTGGGCTCGAGCGTCTCGATGATCGTCATGGCGCTGGGCTTCGGGGCGCCGGACACGGTGCCCGCGGGGAACGTCGCGTCGAAGACGTCGAGGGCGTCGCAGCCGGACCGCACCTCGCCGGCGACGGTCGACACCAGGTGCATCACGTGGCTGTAGTGCTCGATCCGCATGAAGTCGGGCACCTCGACGCTGCCCGGCACGCAGACCCTCCCCAGGTCGTTGCGGGCGAGGTCGACGAGCATGACGTGCTCGGCCCGCTCCTTGGGGTCGGCCAGCAGCCCCTCGGCGAGGCGGACGTCCTCCTCGGGGGTGGCCCCGCGCGGGCGGGTGCCGGCCGGCGGGTGCACGACGGCGGAGGTGCCGGCGACCGTCACCAGCGCCTCGGGCGAGGAGCCCACGACGTCGAAGGGCGTCTCCCGGCCGGCGAACCGCAGCAGGTACATGTACGGCGACGGGTTGGTCGCCCGCAGCACGCGGTACAGGTCCAGCGCCGGGACGTCGGTCACGAGCTCGAACCGCTGGGACAGCACGACCTGGAACGCGTCGCCGGCCCGGATGTGCTCGCGCACCTCCTCGACGCCGTCCTGGAACACGCCCGGCGCGAGGTTGCTGCGCACCGACGCCGGCACGTCTGCGGGCTCGAACACGGCGACGGCCGACGGCGCGGGGTGGACCAGCGCGGCGGCCATGGCGTCGAGCCGGGCGACCGCGTCGTCGTAGGCGGCCGCGTCGTCGTAGGCGGCCGCGTCGGGCCCCGCCCCGCCGCCGCGCAGCGCGTTGGCGATGAGCAGCACCGACCCGTCGCTGTGGTCCAGCACGGCCAGGTCGGTGACCAGCATCATCGCCAGCTCCGGCATGCCGAGGTCGTCGTCGCTGGTGCTCGGCAGCCGCTCCAGCCGGCGGACGACGTCGTACCCGAGGTAGCCCACGAGCCCGCCGCTGAGCGGGGGCAGCCCCGGGGTGCGGGGCGAGCGCAGCCGCCGCGCCACCACCCGCACCGCCTCCAGGGGGTCCTCGGGGAGGTCGTCGGTGACCCCCGGGACGTCGTCCCCGAGCCACAGGGTGCGGCCGTCGCGCTCGGTCAGGACGCCGGCGCTGCGGACCCCGACGAAGCTGTAGCGGGCCCACCGCTTGCCCTGCTCGGCCGACTCCAGCAGCACCGTGCCCGGCCGGTTGCCGGCCAGCTTGCGGTAGACGCCGACGGCCGTCTCGCCGTCGGCGAGCAGCCGGCGGGTCACCGGCACGACCGCTGCGTCCGATGCCGTGAACTCCTCGCGCGAGGGCGCGGTGACCCCGAACCTCACGGCGCGACCGCCTGCACGGCGGGGAGCGACCGGTGGAAGCAGCTGCGCTCGCCGGTGTGGCAGGCGGGGCCCTCCTGGTCGACCAGCAGCAGCAGCGCGTCGCCGTCGCAGTCGAGCCGCACCTCGCGCACCCACTGGCGGTGCCCGGAGGTCTCCCCCTTGACCCAGTACTCCTGCCGGCTGCGCGACCAGTAGGTGGCCCGGCCGGTGGTCAGCGTGCGGCGCACCGCCTCGTCGTCCATCCAGGCCACCATCAGCACCTCGCGGGTGTCGTGCTGCTGGACGACGGCGGCGACCAGGCCGGCCGGGTCGCGGCGCAGCAGAGCGGTGACCTCGGGGGCCGGCGCGGGTGCGGAGGGGTCGGTCGCGGGCATGCCGCCAGTGTGCCGTGCGCCCCGGTCAGCCCTGCGGGGCGGTGAACCAGTGGCGCCCACCGCCGAAGAGCACCAGCCCGAGGGCCACCACCGGGGCGGCGGCGAAGAACAGGCTGAACACCGCGATCACGCCCCCGACGTCCTCGGTGGCCGCGGCCGGGCCGAGCAGGTCGGTCAGCTGCGCCCACCAGTAGGCGGTGAGCACCAGCTGGACGCCGTGCGCGGTCAGCAGCGCCAGCCAGGCCACCCGGTCGCGCCGGCTGAGGGCCAGGATGCCGGCGGCCACCAGCAGCACCACGGACACCACCTGGACGATCGACAGCACGCCGCCCTCGCGGGCGAACTCGTACGCCTGGGTGGGGGCGGCCGTCGGGCTCTCCTCGATCGCCATCTGCGCCAGCGAGGCGAAGAACCACACGTACAGCGAGGCGATCAGCACCAGCACCGCCTGGACGAAGCTGAGCACCGCGGCGCCGACCACCTGGCCCGGCCGCCGCCCGGCCCGGGGCGGGACCGGGCCCCCCGGGAACGGCGCCGTCCCCCAGGGGCCGGACCAGCCGTACGGCGGGGGCCCGTACCCGTACGGCGGCACACCGTACGGCGGCACACCGTACGGCGGCGCGCCGTAGGGCGTGGGCGGCGGCAGCGTGGGCGGCGGACCGGTGTAGCCCGGCCCCGGCTCGGTCGGCGTCGCCGGGTCCGACCACGGGTCGCGGGGTGCGCTCACCGCGTCCCCGTCACAGCGCGGCCGCGAGCGCGCGACCCGCAACCCGGCCGGAGAACAGGCAGCCGCCGAGGAAGGTGCCCTCGAGCGAGCGGTAGCCGTGCACGCCGCCCCCGCCGAACCCGGCCACCTCGCCGGCCGCGTACAGCCCGGGGAACACCTCGCCGCCGGGGCGGAGCACGCGACCGGAGAGGTCGGTCTCCAGCCCGCCGAGGCTTTTGCGGGTGATGACGTTGAGCCGGACGGCGACCAGCGGCCCGGCCTCGGGGTCGAGGATGCGGTGCGGCGGGGCCACCCGGATGAGCTTGTCGCCGAGGTAGTTCCGCGCCCCGCGGATCGCGGTGACCTGCAGGTCCTTGGTGAACGCGTTGCCGACCTCGCGGTCGCGCGCCACGACCTCCCGCTCGACCTGCGCGAGGTCGAGCTCGGGGGTGCCCCCGGTGACCCGGTTCATGCCGGCGACCAGTTCGGGCAGCGTGCGGGCGACGACGAAGTCCTCCCCCTTGTCCAGGAAGGCCTGGACCGGGCCGGAGACGCCGGCCTTGACGCGGGTCATCAGGAGCCGGAGGTCCTTGCCCGTGAGGTCGGGGTTCTGCTCGGAGCCCGAGAGCGCGAACTCCTTCTCGACGATCTTGTGCGTGGCGACGAACCAGGTGTGCTCGTGGCCGGTCTGCCCGATGTGCGCCAGCGTGCCCAGCGTGTCGAAACCCGGGAACAGCGGGACCGGCAGGCGCGCACCGGTCGCATCCAGCCAGAGCGACGAGGGCCCCGGGAGGATGCGGATGCCGTGCTTGTCCCAGACGGGCGAGTGGTTGGCGACGCCCTCGGTGTAGTGCCACATGCGGTCACCGTTGACCAGGCTCGCCCCGGCCGCGACGGCGGCCTCCTGCATCCGCCCGTCCACGTGGGCGGGCACGCCGGAGAGGAGCCGCTGCGGGGCGGGGCCGAGCCGGGCCGGCCAGTACCGGCGGACCAGCTCGTGGTTGCCGCCGATGCCACCGGAGGTGACGACGACGGCCTGGGCGGTCAGCTCGAACTCCCCGACCTCGGTGCGCGAGCTGGCCTCCCCGCGTGCCACGGGGCTCGGTTCCAGCACGGCGCCGCGCACGCCGGTCACGGCGCCGTCGCGGACGACGAGCTCGGAGACCCGGTGGCGGAACCGCAGCTCGACCCGCCCCTCGGCGACCGCCGCACGCACCCGGCGCTCGAAGGGGGCGACGACGCCGGGCCCGGTGCCCCAGACGATGTGGAAGCGCGGGACCGAGTTGCCGTGCCCGGTGGCCGTGTAGCCGCCGCGCTCGGCCCACCCGACGACCGGGAAGAAGCCGATGCCCTGCTCCTTGAGCCAGGCGCGCTTCTCCCCCGCGGCGAACTGCAGGTAGGCCTCGGCCCACTGCCGCGGCCAGTGGTCGCTGTCGCGGTCGAACCCGGCCGTGCCGAACCAGTCCTGGCGGGCGAGCTCGAGGGAGTCGCGCACCCGCAGCCGGCGCTGCTCCGGGGAGTCGACGAGGAACAGCCCGCCGAAGGACCACCACGCCTGCCCGCCGAGCGACGCCTCGGGCTCCTGGTCGACCAGGACCACCCGCTTGCCGGCGTCGGCGAGTTCGGCGGTGGCGACCAGGCCGGCCAGGCCCGCGCCCACCACGACGACGTCCGCCTCGGTGCTGTGCGTGTCGGTGCTCACGCCGCGACGCTAGCGGGCGCGCCTCCCCGCACGCGTCCCCCCGTGTGGGCGAGTTGTGGCGCCGCGCGTCTCTCGCCCGTGCCCGGTCAGGCGACCGGCTCGGGCTCCCCCGCCGAGGACCGCCGCCACGAGGCGTGCAGGCGGGCGTAGGGCCCCTCGGCGTCGACCAGCTCGGCGTGCGTGCCGCGCTGGACGACGTGGCCCGCGTCGACGACGAGCACCTCGTCGGCGCGTTCGGCGGTGGAGAGCCGGTGCGCGATGGTGAGCGTCGTCCGACCCTCGGTGAGGGTGTCCAGCGCCCGGGTGAGCCGCTGCTCGGTGGCCGGATCCACCGCGCTGGTCGCCTCGTCGAGCACCAGCAGGTGGGGATCGGCCACGTAGGCGCGGGCGACGGCGACCAGCTGCCGCTCCCCCGCCGACAGCGACTCCCCGCGCTGCCCGACCGGCGTCCCGACCCCCGCGGGCAGGCCGGCGACCCACGGGCCGAGGCCGAGGTCGCCGAACGCGGCGACGACGTCGTCGTCGGTCATGCCGGGCCGGCCGTAGCGCACGTTGTCGGCGACGGTGGCGTCGAACAGGAACCCGTCCTGGGGCACCATCACGACCCGCGCGCGCAGCGAGGAGAACGCGACGTCGGGCAGCGGCACCCAGCCGGCGTCGGCGGAGCCGAGCAGCACCCGGCCCTCGACGGGGTCCATGAGCCGGGTGACGAGCTTGGCGAAGGTGGTCTTGCCCGAGCCGGTCTCGCCGACGATCGCCGCGCGGGTGCGCGGCGCGATGGTCAGGTCGACGTCGTCGAGCGCCGCCCGGGCACCCGGCGCGTACCGGAAGGTGACGTGCTCGAAGCGCACGCCGAGCGGTCCGGCGGGCAGCTCGCGCACCCGGTCGGGCGCGGCGACGGCGGGGTCGCGGACGTCGGGCTCGGTGTCGAGCACGTCGAGCACCCGCCGGAAACCGGCGACGGCGTTCTGGGCCTCGTTGAGCACCTCGCTGGCGGTCTGCACCGGGGCGACGAAGAGGGTGACCAGGAACAGGAAGGCCACCAGCGTGCCCGGGGTGATGTCACCGGCCAGGCCGAGGAGGACGCCGACGACGACGACCGCGGCGTTGGCGACGGCCGCGACGAACTCACCGCTGACGAAGACCGCGGCGGTCACCTTCTGCGCATCGACCTGGGCGCGGTAGTGCCGGTCGATGGCGGCGTCGAGCCGCTCGGCGGTGCGGGCGCGCACGCCGTAGGCGCGCACCGTGGGAGCCCCGACGACCGACTCGGAGACGGCGGCCAGCACGTCGCCGACCCGCTCCCGGACCACGCCGTAGACCTGCACCAGCCGACGGGCGAACCAGCGGACGGCGAACACCAGCGGGACGAAGCAGACCAGCACCAGCAGCGTGAGCTGCCAGGAGTAGACGAACATGACGACGGTGGCCACGACGAGCTGGCCCACGCTGACCAGCCCGAGCACACCGCCCCACTGCATGAACACCGAGAGCTGGTCGACGTCGCTGGTGACCCGGGAGACCAGGGAGCCGCGCCGCTGCCCCTGCTGGTGCAGCACCGAGAGGTCGTGCACGTGCCGGAACGCCCGCTCCCGCAGGCCGGCCAGCGCGGTCTCGGTCGTGCGGAACAGGCGCACGTTCATGCGGTAGACAGCGACGGCGGTGAGCACCACCACCACCGCGCAGGCGGCGACCAGCCAGGAGACCAGGCCGAGGTCGGGCCCCTCCGGCGAGGCCAGGCCGCGGTCGATGACCTGCTGCACGGCGATCGGGACGACCACCCGGCCGGCCGTGGCGACGAGCGCCAGGGCGAAGGTGACCGGCAGGCCGCGTCGGAACTCCGGCATCATGCGCAGGCCCCGCCGCAGCGTGGCCAGGGCGCCCTCGTGCTCGCGGTCCTCGAGCTGCGTCGCGGCGGTCACGCCGGCACCTCCGCCTGCGCGTAGGCCCGGACCAGCGCCGCGTAGCCGGGGACGTCGGCCAGCAGCTGCTCGTGGGTGCCGCGCGCGACGGCGCGGCCGTCCTCCAGCCACACCACCTCGTCGGCCAGCGCGATCGTCGCCTGCCGGTAGGCGACCACCACCACGGTCGTCGGCGTCCCGCTGGCGCGCAGCGCATCGAGGATGCGCGCCTCCACGGCCGGGTCGACGGCGCTGGTGGCGTCGTCGAGGACCAGGAGGCGGGGGCGGCGGATGACGGCGCGGGCGAGGGCCAGGCGCTGCCGCTGGCCGCCGGAGAGGGAGGCGCCCCGCTCGCCGACCCGGGTGTCGAGCCCCTCGGGGAGCGCGGCCACGAAGTCGTCGGCGGCCGCCACGCGCAGCGCCGCCCGCACGTCGTCGTCGGACATCGGGGCGCCGAGGGTGACGTTGCCGCGCACGGTGTCGTCGAAGAGGAAGGCGCCCTGCGCGACGAACGCGGCCTGGGTGCTCACCTCGCCCTCCCGCAGCCGGCGCAGGTCGACGCCGTCGAGGAGCACGCCGCCGTCGGCCGGGTCGACCAGGCGCACCAGCAGGCCGGCGAGCGTGGACTTGCCCGATCCGGTGGGCCCGACGACCGCCACCGTGCGGCCGGCGGGCACGTCGAAGGTCACCCCGTCGAGCGTGGGGCGGCTGCCGCCGTCGAAGCGGAACCCGACGCCGCGCAGGGCGACAGCCGCCCCACCGGCGCCGGCGACCGCGGCGTCCGGCCCGTACGGGGTCTCGCCGGTCGCCTCCAGGACAGGGGTGACCCGGTCGAAGCCGGCCAGCGCGCGGGGCAGGTCGGCCAGCACCCAGCCGATGGCGCGGATGGGCAGCGCGAGCAGGGTGAACAGGTAGGCGATCGACACGAGCTCGCCGGCGTCGATGGCGCCGTCGGCGACCCGGCCGGCACCGATGAGCAGGACGGCGAGGGTGCCCAGGTTCGGCAGCGCCTCCATCAGCGGGTCGAACACCCCGCGCACCCGGCCGACGGCGATCAGCCCGTCGCGCAGCTCCTGGGCCCGGTCGGCGAAGCGCCCGGTCTCGGTGTCCTCGCGGCCGAGGGTCTTCACGACCAGCGCGGCATCGAAGCTCTCGTGCGCGATCTCGCTGACCTCGGCGCGCAGCTGCTGGGCCCGCTGCATCCGGGGGCTCATCACCTGCGAGTAGACGACGTTGGCCGCGAAGACCAGCGGGAAGACGACCAGGCCGACGAGCGCGAGCAGCGGATCGGTGAGCACGAGCGCCACGCTGGTGATCGCGATCATCACCAGGGCACCGCAGGCGAACGGCAGCGGCGCGACGAAGAACCAGGCGGACTCGACGTCGGAGTTGGCGTTGGAGAGGAGCTGCCCGGTGGGGTGGCGCTGGTGCCAGGAGAGCGGCAGCCGGAGGTACTGGCCGGTGACCCGGCGGCGGTACTCGGCCTGCAGCCGGTAGCTCATGATCCCGGCGAACAACCGGCGGCCCAGGATGCCCAGGATCTTCAGCAGCGCGACACCGAGGATGGCGACCGAGGCGAGCGCCAGCGCCGTGCCGGTGGTGGCGCCGTCCTCGAAGGAGGGCAGCAGCACCCGGTCGGTGACCTCCCCGATGACGTACGCGCTGGCGACCGTCATCCCTCCGTAGAGGCTGCTGGCCAGGAGCGCCAGGGTGAACATGCGCGGCTGCTCGCGGACGGCCCGGCGGATGTGGCGGAGCCCGCGTCGCACGACGGCGTCTCTGCGGCGGGACACGGAGCTCCTCGGGGGTCGGGCGACCGGTCCAGGATGCCGGACGGTCGTTAGGGACGCTAAGCGGCTCCAACCGAGCGTGCACCCGACTTCTTCCCGGCCCCGGGTGTCGCCGGATGCACCCGCCCGGTATGCAGGAGCGATGAGCGCCTCTCCCCCGTCCCTGCCGGACCGCGAGCGCGCCGCGCTGGCCGACCTCCTCGACGAGCTGGGGCCGGAAGCGCCGACGTGCTGCGAGGGGTGGACGACGGCGCACCTGGCCGCGCACCTCGCCGTCCGCGACCGGCGGCCCGACGCCCTGCCGGGGTACGGGCTGGAGCTGCTGCCCGGCGGCGCGCGGCTGGCCTGGTGGTCGCACCGGCTGGAGGACCGGCTGCGCGACTCCACGCCCTACGCCGAGGTGGTCGGCCAGGTGCGCAGCGGGCCGCCGTCCTGGTCGCCGATGGCCCGCCCCGCCGCGGCCAGGGCGTTCAACGTCTCGGAGTTCGCCATCCACCACGAGGACGTCCGGCGCGCGCAGCCGGGGTGGGAGCCGCGGTCGCTGCCTCGGGAGGAGCAGGACCAGCTGTGGTCGGCCGTCGGGCTCTACGCCCGGCGGGTCGCCGGTCGCCGCGGCCTCGTGCTGCGCCGCTCGGACGTGCCCGGGGAGGAGAAGCGGTTCGGTGCCGGCGGGCGCACCGTCACCGGCGAGCCGCTGGAGCTGATGCTGTGGGTCTCCGGCCGGCGCGACGTCGCCCGCGTCGACGTCGGCTGACCGCCGCCCGGGGGTCAGCTGCCCGCGCGCGGCCCCGGCGGCCTGCCGGACGGGGCGATGTTCTGGTTGAGGCAGAACAGGTTGTCCGGGTCGTAGCGGTCCTTGAGCGCCACCAGGCGGTCGTACTTGTCCGGGCCGAAGGCGGCACGGACCCGGTCGGCCCCCTCGTCGCCCAGGAAGTTGAGGTAGGCGCCGGCGGCGGCGTACGGCTTCACGGAGGCCGCCAGCTCGCGGGTCCAGGCGATGTTGCGCTCGTCGTCGGCCGGGTCGGGCCACATGCTCAGGAAGTGGATGTTCCAGGGCGCGTCCCGCAGGTCGAACGCCGTCGCCTCGCGCGGGACCCGCGCCAGCGCGCCACCGCCCGGCGCGAGGATCACCTGGGTCATCGGTGACGGCACCCGGCCGGTCCGCTCGGCGATCGCCTCGATGCCGTCGTCGGGCAGCTCCCGCAGGAAGTCCGCCGTCCACCAGTTGCGCATCCCGCGCGGGCAGGCGAGGTCGAGCATCTGCTGGATCGCCGTGTAGGGCATCGGCTGCACCATCGTGACGATCGGGGAGCCGTGGTCGAGCAGCGGCCGCAGAACCTCCTGCCCCTGTGCCACGTCGCCGGCGTACACGACGACCAGCCCCAGCACCGGACGGCCCCGCACGGGCTCCGGCACGAACGGCTCCGGCGGGGCGGAGATGAAGGCGGCCGCGCCGTTCACCTCGTCCGGCGCCTGGGCCATGAAGTCGCGGTAGTGGCGGACCACGTCGACGGCAGCCTCGTGCGGGTGCATCACCATGCCACCGAGGAGCACCGGCCCCATCGGCGAGGCACGGAAGTCGAACCGGGTGACCACGCCGAAGTTGCCCCCACCACCGCGCAGCGCCCAGAACAGGTCGGGCTCCTGCTCGGGGCCGACCTCGAGCACCTGGCCGGCGGCCGTCACCACCTGGGCTCCGATGAGGCTGTCGCAGGTGTAGCCCAGCGTGCGCTCGAGCCAGCCGCTGCCGCTGCCGAGCGCGAGCCCGCCGACGCCCGTGGACGACACCCGCCCGCCGGTGACCGCCAGCCCGTGCTCCTGGGTGGCGGCGTCGAACTGCCCCCACGTGGCGCCCCCTTCGGCACGCACCGAGCGGTCGGACACCTGGACCTGCACCCGGTTCATCGGGCGGAGGTCCAGCATGAGGCCGCCGTCGCAGACCGCGTGCCCCACCACGCCGTGCCCTCCGCCGTGCACCGCGAGCGGGAGACCGGTGTCGCGGGCGTGTCCCACCGCCGCCACAACGTCGTCCGTGCCGGTGCACCGGGCGATCAGCGCCGGCGACCGGTCGACCATGCCGTTGAAGACCCGGCGGGCGTCGTCGTAGCTCGGGTCGCCGGGCCGGAGCAGCTCACCGCGGAAACCGCGGATACCGGACTCCACCGTGGGGGTCGCCATGACTGCCTCCTGGAGCAGAGAGCGACCATGCTGCTCCTCCCCCGCGGCATCCCGCGACGGACCTTCGTCCCCAATCCGGCGTACTCGCAGCGCCCGGCGCGCCGGCCCCGGGGGTGCTCACGCGGCACCGGTCAGGGCAGTGGCTCGTCTCCCTCGCGCCGCACCGGGACGCCGGCGGCGGCGAGGCCGGCCTTGACGTCGCCGACGCGGAGCTGGCCGAAGTGGAAGACGCTCGCGGCCAGCACCGCGTCGGCGCCCGCCGAGACAGCGGGCGGGAAGTGCTCGACCGCGCCCGCTCCCCCGCTGGCGATCAGCGGGACGGCGACCTCCCGGCGCACCTGGGCGATGAGGTCGGTGTCGAAGCCGGCGCGGGTGCCGTCGGCGTCCATGGAGTTGAGCAGGATCTCCCCGACGCCGAGCTCCGCGGCCTGCACGCACCACTCCACGGCATCGCGGCCGGTGCCCCGGCGGCCGCCGTGCGTGGTGATCTCCCAGCCGGAGTCGGTGACCGCGCCGTCGCGCACCCGACGCGCGTCCAGCGACAGCACGAGCACCTGGTTGCCGAAGCGCTGCGCGATCTCGGCGATCAGCTCCGGCCGGGCGACGGCGGCGGTGTTCACCGCGACCTTGTCCGCGCCGGCGCGCAGCAGCTTGTCGACGTCCTCGACGCCGCGCACCCCGCCGCCGACGGTGAGCGGGATGAAGACGCTCTCGGCGGTGCGGCGGACGACGTCGTAGGTCGTCTCCCGGTTGCCGGAGCTCGCGGTGATGTCGAGGAAGGTGAGCTCGTCGGCGCCCTCGGCGTCGTAGACCCGGGCCATCTCCACCGGGTCGCCGGCGTCGCGGAGGTCGACGAAGTTGACGCCCTTCACCACCCGCCCGGCGTCGACGTCGAGGCACGGGATGACCCGCACGGCGAGCGTCATGCCGCGGGCTCCCGCACGGCGTCGGCCTCGATCTCCACCAGCAGGTCGGGGTCGATGAGCGCCGAGACCTCCACCATCGTCGACGCCGGCCGGATGTCACCGAACACCTCGCCGTGCGCCCGGCCGACCTCTTCCCAGCGGGTGATGTCGGTGACGTACATGCGGGTGCGGACGACGTCGGCGAGGGTGAAGCCGGCCCGCTCCAGCGACCGTTCGATGGTGGCCAGCACCTGGCGGGTCTGCGCGGCGGCGTCGCCGGGGTGGGCGACCGCACCGTCGACGATCGCCGTCGTGCCGCTCACCCAGGCGGTGTCGCCGCGGACGACGATCCGGCTGTAGCCGACCACCGGCTCCCAGGGGTTGGCCGAGCCGAGGTTGAGGACCGTCACGACAGGGCTCCGTCGCCGTCCCCGGAGGCGATCCGCAGCGCCTCCGGCAGCGTGAACGCACCGGCGTACAGCGCCTTGCCGACGATGGCGCCCTCGACGCCGATCGCGGTCAGGCCGGCCAGCGCCCGGATGTCGTCGAGCGAGCTGACCCCGCCGGAGGCGATGACCGGCCGCGGGGTGGCGGCGCAGACCTCGCGGAGCAGGTCGAGGTTCGGGCCCTTGAGGGTGCCGTCCTTCGTGATGTCGGTGACGACGTAGCGGGCGCACCCCTCGGCGTCGAGGCGGGCGAGGGTCTCGTAGAGCTCGCCGCCCTCCTGGGTCCACCCGCGGGCGGCCAGCCGGGTGCCGCGCACGTCGAGGCCGACGGCGATCCGGTCGCCGTGCTCGGCGATGGCCCGGGCGCACCACTCGGGCGACTCCAGGGCGGCGGTGCCCAGGTTCACCCGCCGGCAGCCGGTGGCCAGCGCCGCCTCGAGCGACGAATCGTCCCGGATGCCGCCGGAGAGCTCGACGTCGACGTCGAGCTCGGCGACCACCCGGGCGAGCAGCTCGCGGTTGGAGCCGCGGCCGAAGGCGGCGTCGAGGTCGACGAGGTGCACCCACTCGGCGCCATCGCGCTGCCACTGCAGCGCGGCGTCGAGGGGGTCGCCGTAGGAGGTCTCGCTCCCGGCCTCCCCCTGCACGAGACGGACGGCCTGGCCGTCGGCGACGTCGACGGCGGGGAGCAGCTGCAGCTTCGGCACGGTGTGCAGCCTAGGGACCGGTGCCCCGGCGGCCTGCGTCAGCTCCCGGGGGCGTGCCGGGCGGCGAACCGGCCGGGGGTCGTGCCGGTCACCCGGGCGAAGTCCCGGGTGAAGTGGGCCTGGTCGGCGTAGCCGAGCACCGCGGCCACCTCCCCCATGCTCGCCGGCTGCCCGCGCAGCCGTTCGGCGGCCTCCTGCAGCCGTCGGCGCTGGACCAGCCATTTCGGGGTCAGCCCGAGCCGGCGGTGCACCAGCCGCTGCAGCGCCCGCTCGGAGAGCCCGAAGCGGTCGCACACCTGCGCGACCCGAACGACCTCGCGGTCACCCTCCACGAACGCGACCACCTCGTTGACCAGGCGGCCCTCGTCGTCGACCGGCAGGTAGCCCCGCAGCGCGTCGCCGAACGCGGCCATCGCCGCGCCGTGGGCGTCCGGGGAGCGCGGGTCCGGGACCATGGCGGCCCGCACGCGCGCGGTCAGTCTCTCCCCCGCGGCCCCGAGCACGTCGGCGACGTCGACGAACCGGTCGGTGTAGCCGCTCATCGGCCCGCCCGCGACGAGCGCGCCGGCGGCCGGGGCGCACATGACACCCACCGCCCAGCCCTCGCCGGTCAGCGTCGTCTCCGACAATCCGGAGACGACGCCGTAGAACCGGGCGTAGCCGCTGGAGACGACCAGCAGCGCGACCGGGTACTGCAGCACCCGCTGCGGCGCCTCCTGGCCGGGCGGCACCGACCACACCGGGATCCAGAACCGCTGCAGCAGGCCCTCGAACTCCGGGGCCGCGGGATAGCGGTGGATGACGTGCGAGGCGTCGCCGGGCTCCACCAGGTGCGCGCGCTCGATGTGGTCCATCGACCGGGAGCTGTCGGGTTTCATCAAGACCGAGCCTGCCGCACGCTCCTACGTTGCGGGGCATGACCTCCACCGCCGCGAGCTTCCAGGCCGCCGAACGACCCTTCACCGCCCTGCTCGACGCCGTCCCCCCGGCCGGCTGGGCCCGCCCGTCGCCCTGCGAGGGCTGGACCGCCGCCGACGTCGTCGGGCACGTGGTCGGCACCCAGCGGGACTTCCTCACCACCCACGGCGTCGACCTGGGGGAAGCGCCGGACGTCGCCGCCGACCCTGCGACCGCCTGGCGGGAGCACGCGAAGCGGGTCGCCGAGGCGGTCTCCGACGAGGCCGTCGCCGCCCGGGAGTTCGACGGCCACTTCGGCCCGACCACGGTCGGGGCGGCCTTCGTGCAGTTCTACGTGTGGGACCTGGTCGTGCACCGCTGGGACGTCGCCCGCGCCGTCGACGCGGATGCAGCGTTCACCGACGAGGAGCTCGACCGGGTCGAGGCGGGCGCCGACGGCTTCGGCCCCGCCCTGCACATGGACGGCATCTGCCGCCCGGCCCTGGACGTGCCCGGGGACGCCGACCGGCCCACCCGCGTGCTCGCCCGTCTCGGCCGGAGCGCCTGACGGGCCCGCGTGCCGGTGCGGCAGGCTGACGGCGTGGAGTTCGCCGACGTCGTCCGCCGCCGCCGCATGGTGCGCGACTACGACCCCGACCGCCCGGTGCCCCCCGAGGTGCGGGAGCAGCTGCTCGAGCACGCCATCCGGGCGCCCTCGGCCGGCTTCAGCCAGGGCTGGGCGTTCCTCGTCCTGGAGACCGCCGAGGAACGCCACCGCTTCTGGTCGGCCACCACCGACGACGCTGCCCCGGACGGCTGGCTCACCCGCATGCGGCGGGCGCCGCTACTGGTCGTGCCGCTGGCGAACAAGAGCGCCTACCTCGACCGCTACGCCGAGCCGGACAAGGGCTGGACCGACCGCGACGAGGCGCGCTGGCCGGTGCCGTACTGGGACGTCGACGCCGGCATGGCCGCGCTGCTGATGCTGCTGACCGCGGTCGACGAGGGGCTCGGCGCCTGCTTCTTCGGCGTCCCGGCCGAGCGCGTCGACGCCTTCCGGTCGGCCTTCGGGGTGCCGGCGGAGTACCGGCCGGTCGGCTGCGTCTCGGTCGGCTACCCGGGCGCCGGGGACCGCCGGTCGCCGTCGCTGCGCCGCGGCCGGCGGGGCGTCGACGAGGTGGTGCACCGCGGGCGGTGGTGATGCTCAGCCCAGCTCGGTGACCCCCGTGACCAGCACCAGGTCCGCCCCGTGCGTGCCGGCGACGTCGACCCCCTCGGGCCGTGGCTCGAACCCGGGGAGCCCGGCGAGCCCGTCGCTGCCGTCGGTGGCGCGCAGCCGCACCGGGCCGTCGCCCTCCACCGTGAAGGCCGCCTGCAGCCCGTCGGCGGGCGGCGCGTGGAACGTGATGCGCAGCGCGCTGCCGCCCAGCGACTCCTCGGGCACGTCCCGCCCGGCGAGCCGGCCGCGGACGACGCTGCCGCCGTCGACGGTCAGCCCGAGGTCGACCAGGCGCACGCCCGCCCGCTGCGGCGTGACCCGCACGGCGATCTCGCGCCGCCCGCCGAGCACCTCGTCGGAGACGACGGTGACCTCCGGCGCGGGGAGGTCGGCGACCTCGGCCGGCCCGGTGTGCAGGTCGCGGCCGGCGAGGTAGGGCAGCTCCACCCCCAGCGTGCCGCGGCCGTCGACGAAGCGGCCGGTCCACTCCCCCGGCGTCGTCTCGGTGGTCACCCACCTGGCCTGCTCCTGGTCGGTGTCGAGCACGTACGCCAGCCGGCTGGGCACGGGGTGCTCGGCGTCGAAGCGGTCGACCCCAAGCCCCGCGGCGACGCAGGCCCACGCCGTGCCCAGCGCCACCACCGGGACGGCCGCCGCGGCGAGCCGGTCGCGCGCCCCGGTCGCCGTCCCCGGGTCGGGGAAGAGCAGTTCGAACGCCGGGAGCAGGGCCAGCCCGGCGAGGACGACGACCACCGACGGCGCCAGCGCCTGCGACAGGCCGAGGGCGGGGAAGAAGAGCGCGGCCGTCGGTGCGAGGACCAGCACCGCGGTCGCCCCGGTGAGCAGCGCGGCGACGGCGCGGACGGCCCGCCTGCGCACCAGGACGGCGACGACGCCGGTGAGCGCGCCGACCAGCGCCGGCCACGCCGCCAGGTAGGAGCCGCCCGGCGCCACCGCGGCGAGCACCGCCGACAGCACGGCGAGCCACAGCAGCGCACCCGTGACCAGCGGTGCGGCTCCCACCCGGCGGCGCAGCAGCGCGTACCAGACCAGCACCACGGCGAGCACCACCGCGACCGCGGCCAGCCGGAACCACCCCGGCCGCCAGGGGTCCAGCATCGTGGCGTACCCGGGGCGCGTGGCGACCAGCGCCCACCACAGCCCCTGCGCGGCGAGCGGCCCGGCCACGAGCGGGACCAGGGCCAGCGCCGCCGCGCCCGCCGTGCGCCGCAGCGAGCTGATCCCGCGGGCGCGCAGCGTCCACGCCAGCCCGGCGACCGCGGCGAGCGCCGCCCCGGCCAGCGGCCACACCAGCCAGCCCGGGTAGCGCACGAGCAAGCCCGGGAGCGGGAAGTAGGTCGCGTCCTCGGCCGCCGGCGCGGCGAGGGCGGCCAGGTCGCGCCCGCCCAGCTCCCGGGCGAGCGCGAGGGTGTTGTCGCCGAGGGCCTGCAGGGTGCCGCGGTCCAGCCGTTCCGGGGTGTCCTGCGGCGAGTGGTAGGCGGCCGCGCCGTCGATGAAGGCGGTGTTCATGCCGGTGAAGCCGCCGTCCTCGAGCAGCACGCTGAAGTCGGTGTCGTTGGGCAGCGCCCGGTAGACCTCGACGGCGAAGCTGCTCGCGACCGGGTGCGGCGCGGCGTCGGCGAACGCCGCGGCGAGGCCGGCGTTGCCCAGCGACGTCTCGAACATGATCGGCGGTCCGCCGGTGCCGCGGGCCTCGACGTTGAGCACCACCCCGCCGCCGGCCAGCGGGTGCGAGGCGGTGAACGCCTCGGCCCCGCAGAGGCAGGCCTCCTCGGCGTCGGTGAGGACGACGACGACGTCGTTGCGCAGCCGCGGGCCCTCGGTCAGCGCGCGGACCGACTCCAGCAGCGTGGCGACCCCCGCCGCGTCGTCGGCCGCCCCCGGGCCGCCCTCCACCGAGTCGTGGTGCGCCACCAGGTACAGCCGGCCGGTGGGCTCGGTTCCCGGGAGGACGGCGACGACGTTGCGCACCCGCGCCATGCGGGTCTCCCCCGCGCCGCCGGCCCGGGCGCCGACGGCGTTCTGCACGCGGGTGTCCAGGCCGAGGCCGGTCAGGGTGGCGACCAGGTCCTCCACCACCGCGTCGTTCGCCGGACTGCCCGCCACGTGTGGTTCGGTCGCGATGCGCTCGACGTGCGCGAAGGCGCGGGCAGCGCTGAACTCCGCGGCCGGGGCGTCGGCCGGGCGCGGCTCCGGCGGCTGGAGCCCCACGACGGTCCAGGCGCTGAGCGCCAGCAGCAGCGCGACGACGGCCAGCCCCACGAGGCGGCCGGGGCGGGACGGGCGCTCGGCGGGCACGCGACCTCCTTGGACGGCGACCCGCGCACCCTAGGGCGCCGGCGCACCCCGGCCGGGCAGGCGCGGGGCGCGGCGTGCCGCGGGCGGCTGGTTGACTGCCGCCATGAGCAGCGTCCCCGCCTCCCGCGCCGTCCTGGTCACCGGCGCCTCCCGCGGCATCGGGCGGGCGGTCGCGCACGCCTTCGCCGCCCGGGGCGACCGGGTGGTGGTGCACTCCGGCAGCTCGCGCGAGGCGGCCGAGCGGGTCGCGGCCGAGCTACCGGGCAGCGGGCACGCCGTCGTCCAGGCCGACGTCGCCGATCCCGAGGCCGTCGGTGCCGCGGTCGACGAGGCCGCGGCCGCCCTCGGCGGGTTGCACGTGCTGGTGAACAACGCCGGCGTCTTCACGCCGCACCCGCCCCTGGAGACCTCCTGGGCCGACTGGCAGGCGGTCGTGGCCCGCACGCTGCAGGTGAACCTGGTCGGCGCGATGCACGCCACCTTCCGGGCGGTGCCGCACCTGGTCGCCGCCGGCGGCGGCGCGGTCGTCAACGTGACCAGCCGCGGCGCCTTCCGCGGCGAACCGGCCACGCCTGCCTACGGCGCCGCGAAGGCCGGGCTCAACGCGTTCGGGCAGTCGATTGCGCAGGCGCTCGCCCCGCACGGCATCAGCGTGGGCAGCGTCGCGCCGGGGTTCGTGCAGACCGAGATGGCGCGCGAGATCCTCGACGGCCCGGGCGGGGACGCGGTCCGGGCGCAGTCGCCCTACGGCCGGGTGGCGCGCCCGGAGGAGGTCGCCGCGGCGGTGCTGTGGCTGGCGTCGCCGGAGGCCCGGTTCTCGACCGGCACGATCATCGATGTCAACGGGGCCAGCTACCTGCGCAGTTGAATGAGCTCAGCGCAGCGTGTGCAGCCAGTTGGTGAGCAGCTGCGCCCCGGCGTCCCCGCTCTTCTCGGGGTGGAACTGGGTGGCCGAGAGGGCGGCGTTCTCCACGCCCGCGACGAACCGGTCGCCGTGCTCCGCCCAGGTCACCTTCGGTGGGGCCAGCGGCGAGGAGGCGCCGTCCTGGCCGAGCGGGAAGTTCCGCACGCCGTAGGAGTGCACGAAGTAGAAGCGCTGGTCGGCCAGCCCGTCGAACAGCACGCTGTCCTGCGGCGCCTGGACGGTGTTCCAGCCCATGTGCGGCAGCACCGGAGCCTCGAGCGGCTCGACGACGCCGGGCCACTCGCCGCAGCCCTCGGCGTCCACGCCGTGCTCCACGCCGCGCTCGAAGAGAATCTGCATGCCCACGCAGATGCCGAGCACCGGCCGGCCCCCGGCCAGCCGGCGGCCGATGATCCGTCGCCCGTCGACGGCGTCGAGCCCCTTCATGCACGCGGCGAACGCGCCCACCCCGGGGACGACGAGGCCGTCGGCGTCCAGCGCCGTCTGCGCGTCGGAGGTCACCGTCACCTCGGCACCGACCCGCTGCAGCGCGCGCTCCGCCGAGCGCAGGTTGCCCGAGCCGTAGTCGAGGACCGCCACCTTCTTCACGCCTGCCACGCTACCGACCAGCGCCGGAGGCCCTCGGGGTGTTCCCGCGCGTGGGCCGTCACACCCGGCGTCGCTTCCCGACCGCTGCCCTCGGGAGGAAGACGAGGGCGGCCTGCCCGACCGCGCTGCGCCGGCTACCGGGTCGAGGGACCCGGCCGGGCCGCGCGGGCCGACCGCCGGGCCGCCGCGCTGACCCGATCGCCGGTCGTCAAGGCCACGCCTGCATCCGTGGACAAGCCGTTGACCTACGAATTCATGCTGCGGGTGTCGCCGATCGGCGATAGTATTCGTACATGTGTTCGACAGGTGTGGTCGATGCGATCGACCGGTTGGTCGCCGCGTTGGACGACCTGGCCGGTGAGGACCTGACCGCTGCGTTCGGGCCGCAGCTGATCGAACGGCTGGGGCCCGCTGCTCGTGGCCGGGAACCGGCTCACTACCGAGATCGCCCGCACCGTCCGCCAGGGCGAGCTCACCGGGGCCGCCGAGCACGACGGGCAGAAGACCATGGCCTCCTGGCTGCGCGGGCACGCCCGGGTCTCCCCGGCGGCCGCCTTCCGGCTGGTGTCCTCTGGGCGGGCACTGGAGGCCCTGCCCGCGGTCGCCGCAGCGGCCGCGACCGGGGCGGTGCCCGCCGAGGCGCTGGCCGTGATCGCGCCGGTGACCTCTGCGGCCAACCTGGCGGCGGCCGAGGCGCAGGGTGTGGACCTGGCCGGGGTCGATGCGGCGCTGGCCGAGGTCGCCGCCACCCGCCCGCACGCCGAACTGCGGCAGGTGGTGGACCACTACTTGGCCCGGTTGGATCCCGACGGGCCCGAACCCGACCCCACCGAGGGCCGGTCGTTCACCCTGGTCCGGCACGCCGACGGCAGCGTGAGCGGCCGGTTCGAACTCGACGCCGTCGGTGGGGAGAAGGTGCAGGCCGCGATCGAGTCGGTGGTGCAGGCCAACCGCCCGGCCGGGGACATGCGCACCCGCGCTCAGCAGTCCGCCGACGCGTTCGTCCAGCTCGCCGACAACCAGCTGGCCGCCGGCACCCTGCCGGTGCTGCGCACCCACAAACCACACGTGGTGGTCCGGGTGGACCTGGAGGACCTGGTCGACCCCGCCACCGGTCCCGGCGCGGCCACGCTCGGCTTCGGCACCATCATCTCCGCCGCCCGCGCCCGCTGGCTGGCCTGCGACGGCGGCATCAGCCGCATCGTCATCGGCCCCGACGGGGAGGTCCTGGACTACGGCCGCCGCCAACGGGTCTCCCCACCCCCGCTGCGCCGCGCCCTGGAGGCCCGCGACGGCGGCTGCGTCTTCGCCGGCTGCGACGCCCCCGCCCACTGGTGCGACGTCCACCACCTCGTCCACTGGGCCGACGGCGGCGACACCTCACTGGAGAACTCAGGGCTGCTGTGCGAACGGCACCACGCCAAGGTCCACCACGGGTTCACCATCGTCCGCGACGCAGACGGCCGATGGCACACCTACCGGCCCGACGGCACCGAGATCCTCATCCTGCCCCGCATCACCGCAGAACCGGCCAACTCCCGCGCCGGCTGACCGGTCACCCCCCGCTCGACAACCGCCTGACCGCGCCGGCTCAGCCGTTCGGGGGTCAGCCCGATCCGGTCCCCGACCAGGGGACGACGGTGAGCTCGGGCCACTGCTGCTGCCACCGTGCGCTCTTCGCCTCGTAGACGTGCCGCGGGGCCAGCCGCCGGTTGGGGCGGACCACGAGGTCGAAGAGGTCGTCGTAGCCGTGTGGCGCGTACACCTCGGGCCGGCCCTCGCGGTCCACCCGGACCCCGTAGCAGCAGCACACGGCCGCGAAGTGATCGATGGCGTCGGCGCAGTCGCGGAACGGCGCGGCCGGCACCCCGAACCGCGCCTCGTACCAGAGGTGCACCCGGGCCTCGTTGCGGATCTCCACCGGCACCGGCAGGTCGGCGAACAGCTCCGCGCCCGCCCGGATGACGGCGTCCTCCGCGTCCCAGGAGGTGTCCGGGTCGAAGTAGAAGAGATCGGCGTCCCGGATGCCGGTGCCCGGCGGCCGGCCGGTGAGCTCGTTCCACACCGTCTGGAACAGCACCCCGGCGGTCAACCACCAGTCCGGGGCGCCCAGGACCGGTGCGCGCTCGAGGATCGCCGCCACGGTGGGATCGGCCAGCACGATGCCGAGGAACCGCTCCTCGCCGGCGGCCCCCTCCAGGGCACCGCCCGGAGCCTGCGACGGGCGGGGAGGAGGGGGTCCTCCCATCAGATCAGGCGGAGGACGCCCGCCGCGCTGGCCAGCACGGCGGCGACGAGCAGGATGACCGCGAAGACGATCTGGGGGCCGGTGCGCCGGCCGTCGTCGTCGTCCGTGCGCCAGATGCTCCACGCCCCACCGAGCAGGAAGCCACCGAGCAGCAGCAGGGGCAGGCCTGCGCTCACCGCCGGCTGCGCGGGGTCACAGCGCGCCCTTGGTCGAGGGCACGTCGGTGACGCGGGGATCGATCGCCACGGCCGCGCGCAGGGCCCGCGCCAGCGCCTTGAACTGCGCCTCCACGATGTGGTGGGCGTCCCGACCGGCGTAGAGCACCCGCACGTGCAGGCTGATCCGGGCGTTGAAGGCGAACGACTCGAGCACGTGCTTGGTCAGCGACGTCGGGTAGTCCGGCCCGATCATCGGCGTCATGTTCTCGGGCTCGGCGTGCACGAAGTACGGCCGGCCGGAGAGGTCGACTGCCGCCTGCGCGAGCACCTCGTCCATCGGGATGGTGGCGTCGCCGTAGCGGGTGATGCCGCGCTTGTCCCCCAGCGCCTCGGCGAACGCCTGGCCCAGCGCGATGGCGACGTCCTCGACCGTGTGGTGCGCGTCGATGTGCAGGTCGCCGTCGGCCTGCACCGTGAGGTCGATGCCGCTGTGCTTGGACAGCGCGGTGAGCATGTGATCGTAGAAGCCCACGCCCGTGCTGATCAAGCTGCTGCCGGTGCCGTCGAGGTCGAGCTCCACCACGAGCTTGGTCTCGTTGGTCCGGCGCTCGACGCGTGCGGTGCGGGTCATGGGCGTCAGTCTCCCAGAGTCGTGCGGTGGGCCGGCGCGACCTCACCCAGGGCGGTGAGGAACGCGTCGGTCTCCTCGGCGGTCCCGGCGGTCACCCGCAGCCAGCCCGGCAGGCCGACGTCCCGGACGAGCACCCCCCGGTCCAGCAGCGCCCGCCACGCAGCGGGTGCGTCGGCGAAGTGGCCGAAGAGGATGAAGTTGGCGTCACTGGGCACGCTCGTCAGCCCCATGCCCGGCAGCGCGGCCACGATGCGGTCGCGCTGCGCCTTCACCGCGTCGACGGTCGCCAGCAGGGCGTCGGTGTGCGCCAGCGCCGTCCGCGCGGCGGCCTGGGTGAGCGAGCTCAGGTGGTACGGCAGCCGGACCAGCTGGATGGCGTCGACGACGGCCGGGTCCGCGGCCAGGTAGCCCAGCCGCAGCCCCGCCATGCCGAACGCCTTGCTCATCGTGCGACTGACGACCAGCCGCGGCCGGCCCGGGAGCAGCGTGAGCGACGACGGCGTCCCCGTGCGGGCGAACTCCGCGTACGCCTCGTCGACGACGAGGACCCCCTCGGTGGCCTCGTAGAGCGCGGCCACCGTGTCCAGGTCGACGGCGGTGCCGGTGGGGTTGTTCGGGCTGGTGACGAAGACGACGTCGGGCCGCATCTGCTGCACGTGGGCCACAGCGGCGTCGGTGTCGATGGTGAAGTCGGCCGCCCGGTGCCCGTCGACCCACGCCGTGCCGGTGCCGGCCGCGATGATCGGGTGCATCGAGTACGAGGGCGTGAACCCCAGTGCGGTGCGCCCCGCACCCCCGAACGCCTGCAGGACCTGCTGCAGCACTTCGTTGGAGCCGTTGGCCGCCCACACCTGCGCCGGCTCGACCGGCACGCCGCCGGTGCGCGACAGGTAGGCGGCGAGGTCGGCCCGCAGCGCGACGGCGTCCCGGTCGGGGTAGCGGTTGAGCTCCAGCGCCGCATGACCCAGCGACTCCCCCAGGTCGGCCAGCAGCTCGGCCGGCAGCGGGTGCGGGTTCTCGTTGGTGTTGAGCCGGTGCGTGGCGGGCAGCTGCGGGGCGCCGTAGGGCGTGCGGCCACGCAGCTCCGGCCGCAGCGGAAGCTCGTCGAGCTCGGTCACGACCGCTGCCGGACCCGCACCGCGGCCGCGTGCGCCGGCAGGTCCTCGGCGCCGGCGAGGGCGTCGACGTGCCCGGCGACGTCGGCGAGCGCCTGCTCGTCGTACTCGACCAGGTGGATGCCGCGCAGGAACGACTGCACCGACAGCCCGCTGGAGTGCCGCGCGCACCCGCCGGTGGGCAGCACGTGGTTGGAGCCGGCGATGTAGTCGCCGAGCGAGACCGGCGACCAGGCGCCGACGAAGATCGCCCCGGCGTTGCGCACCCGCATCGCCACCTCGCGGGGTCGCTGAGTCTGGATCTCCAGGTGCTCGGCGGCGTAGGCGTCGACCACCCGCACCCCGGCGTCGAGGTCGTCGACCAGCACGATGCCCGACTGGGTGCCCTCCAGCGCGGTCGTGATCCGGTCGGAGTGCTTGGTGGCCGCGACCTGCCCGGGCACCAGGGTGAGGACGGCGTCGGCCAGCTCCTCGCTGGGGGTGACGAGCACCGCGCCGGCCAGCGGGTCGTGCTCGGCCTGGCTGATCAGGTCGGCGGCCACGTGCGCGGGATCGGCGGTGTCGTCGGCGAGGATCGCGACCTCGGTCGGGCCGGCCTCGGAGTCGATGCCGATCAGCCCGCGCAGCAGCCGCTTGGCCGCCGTCACGTAGACGTTGCCGGGGCCGGTGACCATGTCCACCGGCTCGCAGGAGCCGGCGCCGTACCCGAAGACGGCGATGGCCTGCGCCCCGCCGACGGCGTAGACCTCGGTGACACCCAGCAGCGCGCAGGCGGCGAGCACACCCGGGTCGGGCAGGCCGCCGTTGTCCCGCTGCGGCGGGGAGGCGACGGCGATCGACTCGACGCCGGCGATCTGCGCGGGGACCACG
This sequence comes from Blastococcus carthaginiensis, assembly GCF_030731085.1. Lineage (NCBI taxonomy): Bacteria > Bacillati > Actinomycetota > Actinomycetes > Geodermatophilales > Geodermatophilaceae > Blastococcus > Blastococcus carthaginiensis. The sequence goes on from NZ_JASNFN010000021.1 coordinate 76,142, forward strand.
TTCATCACGACGCTGGACAGCAGCGGCGCCAGGCCGCCGGGGACGTACAGCCCCACGCGCCGGACCGGCAGCCAGCGCTCGGTGACCGTCCCGCCGGCCACGACCTCCGTGGTGACGTCGGTGCGCCGCTGGTCGGCGTGCACCTTCCGCACCCGGGCGATGGACTCCTCCAGGGCCTCGCGCAACGTCGGGTCGCACTCGGCGAGGGCCCGGGTCAGCGCCTCCTGCGGGACGGCGAAGTCCTCGGCGTCCACCCCGTCGAGCCGAGCGGTGATCTCGCGCACCGCCTGGGCGCCGCGCAGCCGCACGTCCTCGCAGAGCGGGCGGACGGTGGCGAGGACCGAGTCGATGTCGGTGGCTGCCCGCGGCAGCAGCCCGGCGAGCTCCCGGACGCCGGGCAGGGCGTTTCCACGCAGGTCGATGCGTGCCAGCACGGGTGCCTCCGGGGTCCGATCGGGTGGTGCGACGCGGGTCCCAGGGTATCCAGCGCCGTCCGGCCTCCCCGGGGCGCCCACACGGGCCGGCGGCGGGCGGCCCGTACGCTTGCCGGGATGGGCGAGCTGATCCCGCTGTTCCCGCTGGGCCGGCCCCTGTTCCCCGGGGTCGTGCTGCCGCTGCAGATCTTCGAGCCCCGCTACCGCCGTCTCATGCGCGACCTCATGGACCTGCCCGAGCACGGTGACCGTCGCTTCTTCGGGGTGGTCGCGATCCGGCAGGGCTGGGAGGTCGAGCGGGTGGCCCCGGCGGCGGCGCTCTACGACATCGGCTGCACCGCACGGCTGCAGCGGCTGCAGCCGCAGGCCGACGGCGGGTTCCGCATCGTCACCGTGGGCGGCGAGCGGTTCCGGCTGCTGGACGTCGTGGTCGGCGAGGACCCGCCGTACCTGCAGGCCCAGGTCGAGTGGCTGGCCGAGGAGGAGGCCGCGGAGGAGGCCGCCGGGGACGCGGAGGCGGTGACCGACGGCGACGGCACCGGCCTGGTGCCTCCCCCGGACGAGCTCGTCAGCTCGGTCGCCCGGGGGTCGCTGGACCTGCTGGCCCGCGGGGTCGGGGACCTCTTCACGCAGTACGTCGCCGAGGTGTCAGCGCTGGGCGCGGGCGCCCAGGGGGACGGCGTGGAGGCGGCGGTGCGGCTCGCCGCGGCCGCCGACGACCCGTCCGCGCTGTCCTGGCTGGTCGCGTCCTCGGCGCTGCTGACCACCGAGGACCGACAGGCTTTGCTGGCCGAGTCCGCGACGCGCCGGCGCCTGGCCGCGGAGTCCCGGCTGCTGCGCCGGGAACTCACGCTGCTTCAGACCCTCGGTGCGGTGCCGGCGCCGCTGCAGCAGTTCGCCACCCCTATGACGGTCAACTGACCGCGGGTCGCCGAGCGGTGTCAGCGCGGACCTGGGGCGGCGAGGACGGCGGACCCCAGGAAGTGGCAGGCGTTCAGCGCCACCGCGAGATCCACCCGGTGGGATCGCGTGGCGGGGTCCCGTAGCTCCAGGGCCCGGGAGACCCGGTACTTCACGGTGTTGCGGTGCAGCCGCATGATCTCGGCCGTGTCGGTGTAGCTCTCCCCGGTGAGGTAGAAGACCCGCAGCGTCTCCCGCAGCACCTGCGACGTGTCGTTGTCCAGCGCGAGTTGTCCCAGGACCTCCCCGACCCAGGCCCGGGCGGAGTCGAGATCACCGGCGAGCATCGAGGTGATCGCCACTCCTTCGTCCCCGAAGCCCATGATCGGTGCGGTCCCGCCCGAGGCCACGGCGACGCGGCGCGCGGCCTGGGCCTGTACGTGGGTGCGCCGGAAACCAGTCACGCCGGAGGCGGACAGCCCGAGGGCCGCCCGGCAGGTCGGCGTCTGCCCGACGAGCGTGCCGATCTGGGTCGTGTCCACCTCCGCCGGCCGCACCGCGAAGGGCAGCCACGCCCAGGCGGTCTCACGATCGACCGCCGTCACCAGGGGCGCACCCGAGCAGCCGGCACCGGCGGCCACCTTGGACACCACCGAGGTGAGCAGCCGGAGCTCGTCGGGCGCGGGCGCCGCGGCCACCGACCAGATGATCATCCCGAGGTGGTGGGCGGACAGGCGGTAGCCGGTCTCCTTCTCGAAGTGCACCGGCGCCACGTTCTGCCCGCCCAGGACGTCGTGGATCAGCGCCGCGCGGACGGTCCCCTGGGTGCTCAGCCAGCGCTCGCGTTCGGCCTCGTACGCCTCGAAGACGTACTGCGAGATCCAGTCGATGTACCGGCCGACCACCGTGGCCATGTGGTGCAGGACCTCGAACTTCTCCTCCGCGGAGCAGTCCAGGGCCTGGACATCGGGGAACATCTGCTCGATGAAGTCGTCCTTGCCCACGCTGTAGGCGCGGACCAGGGAGTTCGCCGGGACCTCCCGCTGGGCCAGCCGCATCGCGTACTCCACTGCGGCGGTCGTGGGCTGCAGGTGCTCGATGGGGATGTGGTTGATCAGGATGTGCGTCAGCGTCTTGGTGTTGGCGTCCACGCTGGCCCGGAGCAGCTCGAGGAATTGCGGGTCGACGTCGAGCGAACGGATGTGCCGCATGATCAGGTCGGTCATGTCCCGCGCGATCCGGGGCTGCCGCCGATCCAGCCGCTGAGCCGCCTCCGACACCAGGGCCAGGATGCGGTCGGCGCCCCCGACGCCGTCCCGCTCCTCCGCTCCCGCGCTCACCACGCCTGCCGGTTCAGGAGGAGCTCCGCTTCAGGGCCGACTGCGCGGCGTTGAAACCGCACAGCCCGTGCGCTCCCGCACCCGGCGGGGTGGCCGCCGAGCACAGGTAGACGCCGTCCACGCCGAGTGCATACGGATTCAGTGCCACGCGGGGCCGGAACACCAGCTGGAGAGGGTCGTTGGCGCCGGTGACGACGTCCCCGCCGACGTAGTTCGCGTTGTGCGCCTCGAGGCCGGCGGTCGAGGTCACGTGCCGGGCCAGCACCCGGTCGCGGAAGCCGGGGGCGAACCGCTCGATCTGGTCCTCGATGGCGGCGGTCGCGTCGCCGGTGTAACCGGCCGGCACGTGGGCGTAGGCGTACAGGGGGTGGACGTCGTCCCGGGACCGGGTCGGGTCGGCGACGTACTGCTGTCCCACCAGCACGAACGGGCGTTCCGGCATCCGCCCCCGGACGACGTCCCGCTCGGTGGCCGCGATCTCCTCGAAGGTGCCCCCGACGTGGACGGTGCCGGCGCGCCGGGACTCCTCGTGGGTCCAGGGGACGCCGCCCTGCACCGCGAACTCGACCTTGAACGAGCCGGGACCGTGGCGGTAGCGGATGAGAGCACGGGAGATCCGCCGGGGCATCCGGTCCCCGACGATGCGCGCCGCCGCGGCGGGTGCGACGTCGAGCATCACGATGTCCGGGTCGCCGAGCTCGTCCAGGGAGCCGACCCTCACCCCGGTCTCGACCTTGGCGCCGTGCTCGGCGAGCAGCGCGGAGACCGCCCTGCCGATGGCCGCCGACCCGCCCTCGGCCACGGGCCAGCCGTACCGGTGCGCTGCCGTCCCCAGTGCCACGCCGATCGCTGAGGACGCCGGTGACCCGAACGGCCGGAACGCGTGCGCGGCGACGCCGGCGAACAGCGCCCGTGCCTCCGGCCCCGACCACCGCCGGGCCAGCACCGCGGCCGGCAGCAGGGAGTAGGCGCCGAAGCGGGCGAGCTTCACCGGATGAGCGGGCACGTGCAGCAACGGCTGCAGGAAGTCCTCGGCGATGTCGTCGAAGCGTCGCTCGAGCGGTCCGAACAGGCTGCGCCAGCGACGGCCGTCCTCCCCCAGGCGGGCTGCGGTGTCGTCCACCGACCGCTGGACGGCGGCACCGCGGCCGCCGTCCAGCGGGTGGGAGTACTCGAAGTCCGCCCACCGCCACGTCAACCCCTGCGCCGCCAGGTCGAACGCCCGGGAGAACGGGGTGTCGACGGCCAGCGGGTGGAAGCCGGAGCACTCGTCGTGGCTGAGCCCGGGCAGGGTGAGGGCGCTGCTCCGGGTGCCGCCCCCGATGGTGTCCGCGGCTTCGAGCACCGTCACCTGGACACCGGCGGCAGCGAGAGTGAGGGCGGCAGCGAGCCCGTTGGGCCCGCTGCCGACCACGACGGCGTCGGTCATGCACTCACACTGGCACGGACCGCCGGGTGCGGGTGCTCCCCGGCCGGGGCGTAGCCGGGGCTGCGCCACGTGACGGTGTGCGGGATGGGCCCGTTGGGCAGCCAGGGCTGCTCGGCCACGGCCTCCGCCACGTTCCAGTAGCCCCGCTCCACGACGCCGAGCGCCGCGTCGATGACCTTGTACGCCTGGGTCGAGCGGTGGATCGGCTGGGATTCGACCCACACGACGATGCACTCGCCCGGCTCGAACGCGCAGCGCTTCTGCACGGCGGTGATCGTCTGCTCGTTGTGCAGGTGCGCGTCACCGAACTGCCAGCCGACCAGGGTGGTGCAGACGAACTCGCCCTCGCGGATGCGGTAGTTCTCCAGGCGGTCGAGGTGCCGCATCATCAGCGACATCAGGCCACGCCCCTGGCTGTGCATGGTCCGCCAGGCCATCGCCTTCTGCATGAAGATCTCCGCGATCTCCTTGCCGAACGCCCCGGAGAGCTGGTCGACCTGGTTGGGGTTGTACTTGACCAGGTGCTTGTTCAGCTTGTCCTCGGCCTCGTCACCACGGAACGCCCAGGTCGCCGAGGCCCAGTTGCCGGCGTACTGCCGCATCGACGGCAGGAACGAGACCAGGTCGGGCCGCAGGTTGCCCAGGATCGGGAAGGCGACGAAGACGGCGAGGATGGCGACGAGCAGCCACGGCGAGCTGATGTCGCCGACGCCGTAGCCCTCGGAGGCGGGGAAGCCGGCGAAGAGCCAGACGGGGGCGAACATGAAGAAGACGTTCCACTCCAGCGGCACCGCGAGCGGGAAGGTGGAGGTGATGAAGATGTGGAACACCACCATGCCCACGATCGCCAGCCAGGTGATCGTCGAGTCGGTCGAGAACAGCAGCACCAACGGCAGCACGAGTTCGACGACGGTGCCGCCGATGTGCGCGAAGCCCCAGGCGATCTTCGACGGCCGCAGGTCGTTCGGGTAGTCGCGGTAGAGCGCCCGCTTGAACGTCAGCGACGTGATCCATGGCGTGTTGCTCACCATCGGCGGGACGACGTTGGTGAAGTGGTGGCCGAACTTCGAGATGCCGGCGCCCATCCAGATCGTCACGACGGCGATCTTGGCCGCCAGGACCATGTCGACCTGGGTGCTCAGGACGCCGAAGAAGAACAGCACGGCGACGTACTGCTCCGACCGCGCGGCCAGGAAGACGACCCGGTCGCGCAGGCCCATGACGACGATCAGGCCGACGTAGGCGAGCAGCCCCCACTGCGGCAGGAGCCCGGCGTCGCTCCCCGGCACGGCGGACGACTCGAAACCCGGGGTGAGCAGCAGGAAGGCCAGCGTGGCCAGGATGCTGCAGTAGAGGACGACGTCGAAGGTGGTGCGGTGGTCGCCTCTGGTGAACGGCACCTTTCCCGGCCACGGGGGCAGGCGCAGGGTGTTGCGCCGCGTCCAGTACAGGAAGCCGCCGATGAACGGCTTGAACTTGAACGCCAGCGGACCCGAAGACGACGCCCAACCGGTGATCTCGAACAGCACGGTCCAGACGATCAGCTTCTGGTAGACGATGAGCTCGCCCCACCAGGAGGCGAGGTTCCCGATGCCACCGAGACCGGGCGTCGTGAGGGCGACGATGGCGACGCCGCCGGCCACGTAGAAGATCAGCTTGTAGACGTAGAGCATGTGGTTGGTCTTCGGGCCACCGAAGCCGTACTCGCACCAGTGGGTGGCGAGCATCCGCATGCGATCCATGAAGGGCATCGACTCGAACTCGGCCGGGTCCACCGGTGGCATGTCTGCGGTCTTGAATCCCACGGGGGGCTCCTTCGTTCGGGCAGGGGTGATCAGCACGAGGGGCGCTCGTGCAGCGGGAGTGCTGGTGCGGTCGGGAGTGCGGTGCCGGCTAGACGGGTTGCGGTTGCAGCGATCGGCGAAGGGTCGGCTTGTCCGTCTTGCCGACCGGGTTCTTGGGGAGGCCGTCGAGGATCTCGATGCGCTCCGGCACCTTCACCCGGGTGAGATGGCGCCGGCAGTGCTCGAGCAGTTCGTCGTCCCCGATCCGGGCGTCCGGGTAGAGGCTCACGTACGCCACGGGCGACTCCCCCAGGACGTCGTCCGGACGTCCGACGACGGCGGCCTCGAGAACGCCGGGCACCGCCGTGAGCACGGCCTCGATCTCCTTGGGATAGATGTTCTCCCCGCCGCGGATGATCATGTCCTTCACGCGGTCGACGATCGTGAGGTAGCCGTCCTCGTCGAGCCGGCCGACGTCGCCGGTCCACAGCCAGCCGCCCACCAGCGTCTCGGCGGTGACCTCGGGCTTGCCGAGGTACCCCCGCATGACGGTCGGGCCGGAGATGACGACCTCCCCGATGTCACCCGTGCCGGCGGGGGATCCGTCCTCCCGCACGATCGCGATCCGCTGCCCCGGCAGCGCGGGCCCGACGGTGCCGAGCTTGCGGACGCCATCGACCGGGTTGCACGCCGAGGCACAGGTGCCCTCGGTGAGGCCGTAGCCCTCGACCATGGTGAAGCCGAATCGTTCCTCGCAGCGGTCGAGGAGCTCGGCCGACACCGGGGCGGCACCGCAGACGACGAACCGGAGGGAGGACGTGTCCGGCCGGACGTCGTCGGGGAGGGACGCCAGCAGCGCGTAGATCGTCGGCACGGCCGAGAAGTAGGTCGGGCGGAGCTTCTCGACGTGGTCGAAGAACCGGCTGGCGGAGAAGCTGCCGACGATGCTGAGCTGCCCGCCCACCCGGATGGTGGCCAGCGCGCTCACCATGATCGCGTTGGCGTGGAAAAGAGGGAGGACCAGCAGGCAGTGGTCGCGTTCGGTCAACGAGAAGTGCGCCGCCATGGTGCCCGACATCGCCTCCACGTTGGCGTGGTCGAGCATGACGCCCTTGGGCCGCCCGGTGGACCCGCTGGTGTAGATGAGCAGCGCCAGGTCGTCGGGGCGGAGAGCCACCGGTGGGAGCGGGGCACCGGAGTCGGCGGTGCGCATGTCCCCTACGTGGATCGCCGTCCGGCCGCCGGTGGGCGCCGCCGGCCCTCCGTTCACCACGACGACGGCGCCGGAGTCGGTGATCTGGTGGTCGGCCTCGCTGGCGGTGAAGGCCGGGTTGACCGGGGTGGCCGCGCCGCCGAGCCGCCACGCAGCGAACAATGCCACGAGCAGTTCGAGGCGGTTGGGCAGCATGATCGCCAGGACGTCGCCCCGGCCGAAGCCCGTTGCGGCCAGCTGGGCGGCGAAGGCCTCGATCCGCGCCCGGAACTGGGCACGGGTGAGTTCCACGTCGTCGTCCCGCACGCATGGCGCGTCATCGGACATCCTGAGTCGCTCCCAGGGCAGGTAACCCGGTCTCATGCGCCGCCGGCTCCTCGGTGCTCGTTCGCTGTGACCCGCACCACGCAGGCCCTGTGGCGCCCGACACTACGAAGGGTGGGCGAGCGTGCCCACGTCCTCCGTACACCAACTTGGCCAGCGAGTTTGTGCACGGTGCACGGTGCACACCGGTCGCCGGACCGACGCGCTGGGGCAGCGACCGACCCGCGGGCTCAGGGCGCCAGGACGACGGGCGGCGGGCCGGGGACGGCGTCGTCGCGGCCGTGCCGGCCGAGGCCGTCGTCGGCGGCCACCAGCGCGCACCCCAGGTAGACGAGCAGGGCGGCGAAGGGCGCGGCGGCCAGACCGGGCAGCGAGCTGAGCACCAGCCCCGTGGTGACCTGCGCGCCGACCTCGGACAGCTGCGCCTCCGACGGCGAGGGCGCGAGCAGCTCACCGACCTGCCACGCGAGCACGGCGGCAGCCGACGCCCCGACCGCGAGGGCGACCAGCATGCCCACTCCGCGACCGCGGCGCACCTGCCACGCCGCCGCGCCGGCGAGCAGGCCGAGCCCCAGCAGCAGGAGGACGAGGACGGCGTCGTCGGCGACCCGGACCTCGGCCGCCGGCGAGCCGACGGCCACCGGGCCGGTCTCGGTCAGCCGGAACTCGGCGCGCGGCGCCAGCAGCCACCAGAGCACCCCTGTGGGAAGCCCGGCGAGCAGCAGCCCCACGAGCAGCGGCCGGGCGGCGTGCAGGTCGTCCCGGACCTCCTCCCTCCCCCGCCAGTAGGCGTGCACGGGCACACCCGGGGCGGGCTGGACGGGCAGCGGTGAAGTGCTCACCCTCCCAGTGAACAACGATCGCGCGACCGGGGGCGGAAGGACCCTCCTACAGCAGCGCCACGCTCGTCGGCCCGAGGAGGGCCTTGATGTCCCCCATCAGCGCCGTGCTCGGGCGCACCCGGAGCCCCTGGTCGAGCCGGAGCACCGTCTCGCGGCTGCCGTTGACGAGCTTGAGCTGCACCTCCGTGGTGCCCGGGTGGCTGCCCAGCACCTCGCGGAGGCGCTCGACGACCGGCGGGGTGCAGCGGGCGGCGGCCATCGAGACCAGCACCGGCCCGCGCGGCCCCTCGGTGAGCTCGGGGATGGTGACCTCGGAGCCGAACAGCGAGGGCTGGTCGTCCCGCCGGCTGATCCGGCCCTTCACCACGATGATCTGGTCGCGGACGACCTTCTCCGAGACCTCGGCCCAGGTCTTGGGGAAGAACAGCACCTCGATGCCGGACTCGAGGTCCTCCAGCGTGGCGATCGCCCACGGCGCGCCCTGCTTGTTGGTGCGCGGCGAGACGGAGGTGAGGATGCCGGCGATGGTGACGTTGGCGCCGTCCTCGACCCCGCCGGCGTTGATCTCGGCGATCGGGGTGTCGGCGTTGGCCGCGAGCACGTGCTCGACCCCGTGCAGCGGGTGATCGGAGACGTAGAGGCCGAGCATGTCGCGCTCGAACATCAGCCGCTCGCTCTTGGACCAGTCGGCGGTCGGGATCGTGATGTCCAGCGCGCTGCCGAAGGGGTCGTCGGCCGCGTCGCCCTCGCCGAAGCTGCCGAAGAGGTCGAACTGGCCCTCGGCCTCCTTCCGCTTGAGGCCCATGGCGGAGTCGACGGCCTGCGCGTGGATCGCGACGACGCCCTGGCGCGAGTGGCCGAGCGAGTCGAAGGCGCCGGCCTTGGCCAGGGACTCGATGACCTTCTTGTTGCAGGCCACCGTGTCGATCTTGCGCATGAAGTCGGCGAAGTCCTTGAACGCGCCCTTCTCCTCGCGCGCCCGGACGATCGACTCGACGACGTTGGTGCCGACGTTGCGCACCGAGGCCAGGCCGAAGCGGATGTCGGTGCCGACGGCGGTGAAGTCCCAGGAGGACTCGTTGACGTCCGGCGGGAGCACCTTGATGCCCATCCGGCGGCACTCGGCCAGGTAGACCGGTCGGCGGTCCTTGTCGTCCTGGACGCTGGTGAGCAGCCCGGCCATGTACTCGGCCGGGTAGTTCGCCTTGAGGTAGGCCGTCCAGTACGACACGAGGCCGTATGCGGCCGAGTGGGCCTTGTTGAAGGCGTAGTCGGCGAACGGGACGAGGATGTCCCACAGCGTCTTGATCGCGGCGCCGGAGAAGCCGTTGGCCTTCATCCCCGCCTCGAAGCCGACGAACTCCGCGTCCAGGACCGACTTCTTCTTCTTGCCCATCGCGCGGCGCAGCAGGTCTGCCTTGCCGAGCGTGTACCCGGCGACCTTCTGCGCGATCGCCATGACCTGCTCCTGGTACACGATCAGGCCGTAGGTCTGGCCGAGGATCTCCTCCAGCGGCTCGGCCAGCTCCGGGTGGATCGGCGTGATCTCCTGCTGGCCGTTCTTGCGCAGCGCGTAGTTGGTGTGCGAGTTCGCGCCCATCGGACCGGGGCGGTAGAGCGCACCGACGGCCGAGATGTCCTCGAAGTTGTCCGGCCGCATGAGCCGCAGCAGCGACCGCATCGGCCCGCCGTCGAACTGGAAGACCCCGAGGGTGTCGCCGCGGGAGAGCAACGCGTACGTGTTGGGGTCGGTCAGGTTCTTGCTGATCTCGTCGAGGTCGACCGGCTCCTTGCCGTTGATCACGATGTTGCGCAGCGCGTCGTCGATGACCGTGAGGTTGCGCAGCCCCAGGAAGTCCATCTTCAGCAGGCCGAGCGTCTCGCAGGTCGGGTAGTCGAACTGCGTGATGACCGCCCCGTCGGCCTCGCGCCGCATGATCGGGATCGAGTCGATCAGCGGGTACCGGCCGATGATGACGCCGGCGGCGTGCACGCCCCACTGGCGCTTCAGCCCCTCGAGCTTGCGGGCCTGGTCGACGACCTCGGCCGCGCCGGGGTCGGACTCGTAGCGGGCGCGGAACTCCGTGGCCTCCTTGTAGCGCGGGTGGGCCGGGTCGAAGACGCCCGAGAGCGGGATGCCCTTGCCCATCACGTCCGGCGGCATGAGCTTGGTCAGCTCGTCGCCCACCGAGTACGGCCGGTCCAGCACGCGGGCGGCGTCCTTGATCGCGGCTTTCGCCTTGATCGTCCCGTAGGTGACGATCTGGCTGACCCGCTCCTCGCCGTACTTCTTCGAGACGTACTGGATGACCTCCCCGCGCCGGCGGTCGTCGAAGTCGATGTCGACGTCGGGCATGGAGACGCGCTCGGGGTTGAGGAACCGCTCGAAGATCAGCCCGTGCTGCAGCGGGTCGAGGTCGGTGATGCCCATGGCGTACGCGGCCAGCGAGCCCGCCGCCGATCCACGGCCGGGACCGACGCGGATGCCGTTGTCCTTGGCCCAGTTGATGAAGTCGGCGACCACGAGGAAGTACCCCGGGAAGCCCATCTGGGTGATGATCCCGACCTCGTAGTCGGCCTGCTTGCGCACGTGGTCGGGGATGCCACCCGGGTAGCGCTTGTGCAGGCCGCGCTCGACCTCCTTGACGAACCAGGAGGTCTCGTCCTCCCCCGGCGGCAGGGGGAAGCGGGGCATCAGGTCGGCGCCCTCGGTGAAGCTCACCTCGCACTGCTCGGCGATCAGCAGCGTGTTGTCGCAGGCCTCGCGGAGGTCGCCGGTGAACAGCGCCCGCATCTCCGCGGCGGACTTCAGGTAGTAGCCGTTCCCGTTGAACTTGAAGCGGTTGGGCTCGTTGAGCCGCGACCCCGTCTGGATGCACAGCAGGGCGTCGTGGGCCTCGGCGTCCTCCTTGTGCGTGTAGTGCAGGTCGTTGGTGGCCAGCAGCGGGATGCCGAGGTCCTTGGCGATCGCCAGCAGGGCCGGGCGGGTCTTCTTCTCGATGGACAGCCCGTGGTCCATCAGCTCGGCGTAGAAGTTCTCGCGCCCGAAGATGTCCTGGAAGTCGGCGGCCGCCTGGCGCGCCTTGTCCTCCTTGCCGGCGCGCAGCCACATGTTCACCTCGCCCGACGGGCAGCCGGTGGTGGCGATCAGGCCCTTGCCGTAGCGCTCCAGCAGGTCGCGGTCGAACCGCGGCTTGCGGTACTGCCCCTCCAGGCTGGCGAGCGAGGAGATGCGGAAGAGGTTGTGCATCCCCTCGGTGGTGCGGGCCAGCAGGGTCATGTGGGTGTAGGCGGCCTTGCCCCGGTTGGAGCCGCCGTCACCCTCCTCGTCGATGAGGTTGTCGCCGAAGTCGAACGGCGCGCGGTCGAAGCGCGACCCGGGGGTGTAGTAGCCCTCCATGCCGATGATCGGCTTCACGCCGGCGGCGCCCGCCTGCTTGTAGAAGTCGTAGGCGCCGAAGACGTTGCCGTGGTCGGTCATGGCCAGCGCCGGCATGCCCTGCTCGGCCGCGGCCTTGGTGACCTCCGGTAGCTTCGCCGCGCCGTCGAGCATCGAGTACTCGGTGTGCACGTGCAGGTGCACGAACGAATCGGACGGGCTGCTCACAGCGGGTCTGGCTCCTCACGGGTCGTGCGTGCCCGGCCGGCGTCACGCGGCGGGCGACCGGCGGGGAAGACCGGCGGTGCGTGCGGGGGCGGCAGGCACCGGCGGGCCGGTGGGTCGATCCTCGCACTGGTTCGGTTCTACGCCGAGGGTCTGACAGGACGTGTCTTCTCACACCGGACCGTTCCGTCACAGGGGTGCCTCAGGGCAGCGCACGCCGCATCGTCACGTGGGCGATGCCGGCCTCTTCGTAGACCTCGCCGACGGCCGTGTAGCCCTCCCGCTCGTAGAAGCGGCGGGCCGGGAGCTGCGCGTGCAGCTCCACCTCGGTGGCGCCCCGGGCGAGGGCCTGGCGGTGCAGTTCCGCGAGCACCTCGGCGCCGTGGCCGCGGCCGCGCACCCCGGCGTCGGCGGCCATCCGGCCGATCCGCGCCGTGACGCCGTCGAGCAGCAGCCGCCCGGTCGCCACCACCCGGCCCGCGTCGTCCCGGCTGAGCACGTGGACGGCGGTCGCGTCGGCGTCGTCCTGCTCGATCTCGGGCGGGACGCCCTGCTCCTCCACGAAGACGCGGGTGCGCAGGGCCACGAGCTCCGGCCAGTCGTCGGCGGTGGCGACCTGCGCGGAAGGGTTGGGCACGTCGCACATTCTGCGCGACCCGAACAGCCGGTCAGCTGCTGGAGGCGTGGCACGGCTCCTGCGGAGGCGCGCGTTTCTCCGCGCACGGTCGGGACCGCGCACCGTGCCGGCCCTCGGCCGGGGAGATCATCGCCCGTCGGGCCTGGTGGTGGTGCGTCGAGCCCGAGAGGATCTCGACCTCGGGCCGGAAAGTCGCTGGGCGAGCGGAGGTCGAGGTGGGCGCCACCATCCAGGTGGACAGCGGTAGCTGGTCGGACTGCACCACGACCGCGTATCGGGAGCCGGCCTGCTCGTGGCCGCGGGCCTCGCGTGGCGCGCGCAGCCGGAAGACCTCACCACGCACGCAAGGTCTCCATGTCCCGGAGGACCTGCGCCGCCTCGGCCAGGTCCTGCTCATCAGCGGCCAACTGCTCGGCCTCCTGCCGCAGGTCGGCTCGGGCTCGCTGCCGGGCTGCTGCCAGCAGCGCAGAACGGACGGCTGTGGAGACCGAGGTCCCGTCCCCGGTCAGGATCTCGAGCGCCCGTGCGGTGTCCTCGTCCGGGCGGAAAATGATCGTTGCAGCCATTCCGACATCGTCTCGCCCGGTGTAAGACGCCGCCAGAGACGATCTGGGGGGCTGCGGAAGTGGACGAGGACCGCGACGCGCATCATCGGGGAGGTCCTGACCCGAGCCCGGGCCTGGCGAGCCGGCGTTCGTCATCCGGGCAGCGACTGACGGCGAGTACCCCTACTCGCCCCTTCGCCACCTCTCGTGGTGGCTCAGCCGCCGGGGACCTCGCCCCGTTCGTGCACCGACACCGGGAGCGCGCTGGCGGGGACCAGCAGGAAGCGCAGGTCGATGACCGCGTGCAGCAGCACCGGCAGCAGCAGCGACCCGGTGTCCACGTAGATCAGCGCCATGACGCCGCCCAGCACGCCGGTCAGCACGATCCCCGCTCGGCCCTGGTAGGCGTGCGCCAGGCCGAACGCCACCGCGGCCACGACCACCAGGACCCAGGCGGGCGGGCCGCCGGCCATGGCGGCGACCACGGCGAGGAAGAACCCCCGGTACAGCCACTCCTCGCACACCCCGGCGGTGACCCCGACCAGGGTGAACAGCCGCCGCTCCCCCTCGGTCCGGGGCAGCAGCGCGAGCGTGGACTGCCCGGGCGGCTCGGCGTGCCGACCTTCTCCGGGGCGCCGCGTCGGCCGGGTCGCCTCCAGCAGCGCACCGGCGCGCAGCTGGCGGGTGGAGGCCACGACGAGCAGCAGCACCACCACGACGACCACCGCGGTTCCGGGGCCCGGCCACTCCCGCGGCCAGACCAGCCCGACGGCCGCGGCATCGACCCCCGGCGAGGCCAGCCAGACGACGAAGGCCACCACCGCCAGGCCCCACTCGAGCACCAGCAACCGCCGGTAGAACGAGCGGCGCGCCCCGGCGTCGGTGCGCAGCCGGCCCTCGAACCGGCGGTGCAGCACGTGCCCGACGACGGGCTCGCCCACCACCAGGTAGACCGCCACGACCACCGCGGCCAGCGCCGCCGGGCCGAAGGCGTCGAGGGCGACCGGCAGGGTCGTCACCGCCGGCGGATCAGGCCTCGGCGCGCAGCAGGGCCAGCGCGCCGGCGAGGTCGGGCGGGTACTCGCTGGTGAACTCGACCCACTGCCCGTCGGCCGGGTGCGGGAGGCCCAGCCGCACCGCGTGCAGCCACTGCCGCGACACCCCGAGCCGGACGGCCAGCGTCGGATCGGCGCCATAGGTCGTGTCGCCCACGCACGGGTGGCGCAGGGCCGAGAAGTGCACCCGGATCTGGTGCGTGCGCCCGGTCTCGAGCCGGATGTCGACCAGGCTGGCGGCGGCGAACGCCTCGGTCACCTCGTAGTGGGTCACCGACGGCCGGCCCCCGCTGACGACGGCGAACTTCCAGTCGTGCCGCGGGTGCCGGTCGATGGGCGCGTCGATGGTGCCGCGCGAGGGGTCGGGGTGGCCCTGCACGAGCGCGTGGTAGCCCTTCGCCACCGTGCGCTCCTTGAAGGCGGCCTTCAGCGCGGTGTAGGCGCGCTCGCTCTTGGCGACCACCATGACGCCGGTGGTGGCGGCGTCCAGCCGGTGCACCACGCCCTGCCGCTCGGCGGCACCGGACGTGGAGATGCGGTACCCGGCGGCGGCCAGGCCGCCGATGACCGTGGGCCCGTCCCAGCCGGGGCTGGGGTGGGCGGCGACCCCGACCGGCTTGTCGACGACCACCAGGTCGTCGTCGTCGTGGAGGACCGTCATGCCCTCGACCGGCTGCGGGGGCGCGGGTTCGCCGGGCGGGGGTGGCAGCTCGACCTCGAGCCAGCTGCCCCCGGTGAGCCGGTCCCCCTTGCCGCGCACCCGGCCGTCGACGACGACGTGGCCGGCGTCGGCCAGCTCGGCCGCCACCGTGCGGGTGAGGCCGAAGAGCCGGGACAGGGCCTGGTCCACCCGCTGGCCCTCCAGGCCGTCGGGCACCGGGAGGGCCCGGTGCAGGCCGGGAGTGCTGGTCACGGCGTCCATTGTGCGGGTCGGGCCGGACGACGTGGTGGAACGGCCCGCCTGCAGGGTCCCGGCGCGAGCCTGTGTGCGGCGGGGGGACCTGTGCGGCAACACGTGGGCATTGATGGGGGACTTCCGCACCGGGTCGGCGCTCGAACCAGCCTTCTGACCTGTGCACCCCCTCGGGAGACGGGTGAGATCGGAACGGGCCGCCCGGCACGATCGAGCATCCGACGAAGTGCGATGACGCCCACTTCCCGAGGGGTCAGAAGCGGGCGTGAGCGCACATCGTCGGCCGGTGACGGGCTCGCGCGACCCACCACACCCACGTCGTGAGGGAGACCCGTGTGTCAGGGCCTCGACCCGAGTGGTGATGTCCCACAGGGCCGCCCACGTGTTGCCGTACCGGCGGGGGGGCGGGGGGGCAGGCGGGTCCTCCTACTGGGCGGCGCTGGGCCGCCCGTCCGCGCCGCTGCGGGTGCCGTCGAACTCGATGCCCCGCAGCGCCAGCAGCACCCCCAGGATGCCCCCGCAGACGATGGCCGAGTCGGCGACGTTGAACACCGGCCACACGCTCCCGTCCGGACCGAACACCGACAGGAAGTCGACGACGCCGCCGCGCAGGAACCCAGGGTCGCGGAACACCCGGTCGACCAGGTTGCCCACCGCCCCGCCGAGGACCAGCCCCAGCGCGACGGCCCAGCCGGTCGACCGCATGCGGCGGGCGGTGCGCACGATGACGACGGAGACGACGGCCGCGATCAGGCTGAACAGCACCGTCGCACCCTCCGCGAAGGAGAACGCGGCGCCGGTGTTGCGCAGGTTGGTGAGGTACAGCGCGCCGCCCAGGACGCGGATGTCCTCCCCCGGCTCGATGGTCGCGACGACCACCAGCTTGGTGACCAGGTCGAGCGCCAGGACGGCGGCGGCGAGGGACAGCAGCAACCGGGTGCGCGGCCGGCCGGACGGCTCGGCGGCGGAGGAACCGCCGTCCGCGCCGTCGGCCGGGTCGACGTGCTCGGACAGGTCGGGCTCCTCGCTCGGTCGGCACCGGCCGGCCGACCCGGCGGTGCCGACGACGATAGCCGGGCCCGCCACCGGCGCTGCGGCGGCGGGCCGGGTGCCCGCTCAGCCCACGCCCACCGCCGTCGCCCCGCCGCGGGCGTCGGTCTCGCGGTCGCGAGCGTCCTCGGCCTGCTCCAGCCGGTCCTGAGTGGCCAGCCGGGTCAGCTCGGCGCCGGCCTCGGCGTCGCGGGTGAGGTTGTCGCCGGTCTCGGGGTCGAAGACGTGGACCTTGCGGCTGTCCAGCCAGAACTCGGCCTCCCGGCCCTCCCGGATCCGGCTGGTCGCGTCGATCGAGACGATTGCCTGGGTGCGCAGCTCCTCGGAGTCGAGCTCCTTGGACAGGTCGCGCAGCTGCGCCTTGATCGAGTCGGGGGCGTCGTAGGGGATGTAGGCGTACTGCGAGTCGCCCAGCCACTCGGTGACGTCCACCCGCGCCCGGAAGGTGGAGCCGACCGGCCGCTTGGCCTCGTCGACCAGCGTCGCGTCCTCGAAGTACTCGGGCCGGATGCCCACCAGCAGCAGGTCGCGCCCGGCGACCGCCGCGGCCCGCTTCTCGTCGAGCTCGATGTCGCCGAAGGGCGTCTTCAGCCGGTTGCCCTCCGGCGTCGCGGGGAGGAAGTTCATCGGCGGGGAGCCGATGAACCCGGCGACGAAGAGGTTGACCGGCTGCTCGTACAGCTCGCGCGGCGAGGCGACCTGCTGGATCTTGCCCTTGCGGAGCACGCAGACCCGGTCGCCCAGGGTCATCGCCTCGGTCTGGTCGTGGGTGACGTAGACGGTGGTGATCCCCAGCCGGCGCTGGAGGCGGGAGATCTCGGTGCGCATCTGCCCGCGGAGCTTCGCGTCCAGGTTCGACAGCGGCTCGTCGAAGAGGAACGCCTCGGCGTCACGGACGATGGCCCGCCCCATGGCGACGCGCTGCCGCTGACCACCGGAGAGGTTGGCCGGCTTGCGCTCCAGGTGCTCCTTGAGCTCGAGCACGTCGGACGCCGCCTCCACCTTGCGGCGGACCTCGTCGTCCGGGGTCTTGGACAGCCGCAGCGGGAAGGCGATGTTCTCGTACACCGTCATGTGCGGGTACAGCGCGTAGTTCTGGAACACCATCGACAGGTTGCGGTCGCGGGGGGCCAGGTCGTTGACCCGCTTCCCGCCGATGACCATGTCGCCGCTGGTGATGTCCTCCAGGCCGACGATCATCCGCAGCAGCGTCGACTTCCCGCAGCCCGACGGGCCGACCAGGATCATGAACTCCCCATCGGCGATGTCCAGGCTGACGTCGTTCACCGCCGGGAAGCCGTCGCCGTACTGCTTCACGATGCTCTTCATGTCGATGGAGGCCATCAGGATTCGTCCCCTCGCTGGGTCGATGAGGTGCAACTGCGGTCGGTCATGGCGCTCAGCCCTTGACCGCGCCGTTGGTGAGGCCGGCGACGATGCGCCGCTGGAAGAGCAGGACGAGGACCACCACGGGGATGGTGACGATCACCGCGGCCGCCGAGATGGCGCCGGTCGGCTCCTCGAACTGCGAGGCACCCGTGAACAGACCGAGCGCCGCGGGCACCGGGCGGGCCGCCTCCGTGGAGGTCAGCGAGATGCCGTAGATGAAGTCGTTCCAGGCGATGAAGAACGCGATGATCGCCGTGGTGAAGACGCCGGGGGCGGCGAGCGGGACGATCACCTTGCGGAACGCCTGCCAGGTGGTCGCGCCGTCGACCTGCGCCGCCTGCTCCATCTCCCAGGGGATCTCCCGGAAGAACGCCGACATCGTCCAGATCGAGATCGGCAGCGTCAGCGACAGGTACGGGATGATCAGCCCCGGCCAGGTGTCGTACAGGCCGATGTTCCGCCAGAGGTTGAACAGCGGCGTGACGATCGAGATGACCGGGAAGATCGCCACCGCCAGCGCCGTGGACAGGATCAGCTTCTTGCCCGGGAAGTCCAGCCGGGCGATCGCGTAGGCGGCGAACATCGCCAGCAGGCAGGAGATCGCCGTCGCGATGAGGCAGATGCCGAAGGAGTTCACCAGGGCCGGCAGGAAGAGGTCGCTGGCCCCGCCGAACAGGATCAGGTCGTAGTTCTGCCAGGTGGGCGCGGTGGGCAGGAAGCTCCCGTTGGAGAGGTCGCTGGGCGCCTTGAGCGACACCGAGATGATCCAGGCGATCGGGAACAGGCAGTAGACGACGATGAGCGCGCCGCCGATGCCCCAGAGCACCTTGTTCCGCGTGGACATGGGCTACTCCCCCCGCGCCTGGGCCAGGTCGACCTTGAAGAGCTTGATGAAGCTGAAGGCGATCAGCACGACCGCGAGGAACAGCAGCACCGAGACCGCGGACCCCAGGCCGATCTCCAGCCGGGCGATCGTCTGCCGGTAGGCCAGGAACGACACCGACTCGGTGCCGTTCGCACCGTTGGTCATGATGAAGATGCTGTCGAACACCCGGAACGCGTCGAGGGTGCGGAACAGCAGGGCGACCATGATCGCCGCCTTCATGTTGGGGATCGTCACCTTCCACAGGCGCTGCCACCGCGTCGCGCCGTCGACCTTCGCCGCCTCCTGGAGCACCTCGGGCACCTGGGCCAGGCCGGCGAGCAGCAGCAGCGAGATGAACGGGGTGGTCTTCCAGATCTCGGCGAGGCAGATGACCAGCAGCGCCGTCCAGCGGTCGCCGAACCAGTCGGTGCTCTCCGAGACGCCGGGCAGCCAGGCGAACCACGAGTTCACGAACCCGGACTGGATGTCGAAGGCGAACTGCCAGGCGAACGCCGACACGACGGTGATGACCGCGTACGGGATGAGGATCGCCGCCCGGAGGACCGGACGCAGCGCCCGCAGCGCCTTCACCATCACCAGCGCCAGCCCGAAGCCGAGGACCAGCTCCACGGCCACGGTGACCACCGTGATGAAGGCGGTGACGCCGATCGACTGCCACCACAGCGAGTCGGTGAGGATCACCCAGTAGTTGGTGAGCCCGGTGAAGGAGCGGTTCGCCGGGTCGGTCAGCCGGTAGTCGAACAGCGACTCGTAGGTGGCCTGCAGGATCGGGTAGGCGGTGACGAGGAGCATCACCGCGAACGCCGGTCCGGCCAGCAGCCACCCCAGCCGCTTCTCCCCGCGGGCCCGGTCGCTCGCCCGGACCTTGGGCGCCGAGACCGGTTCGTCCTTCTTGGTCGGCGGGAGCGTCGTCGTACTCACGAGGACTCCTCGCCGGCGCTCGTCGCCCGCGTTCGCGGGACTGCTCCACCCATCGGTTCGCTCGCGAGCTCGCTCACAACAGGTCCTCCTTCGCCAGGACTGCCTTGATGAGCTCGGTCGCCGCCTTGCCGGTCTGGCCGGGGTCGACGCCCGACGGCGGGTGGTAGCTGCGCTGGATGCCGACCGAGATCTCGTTGTAGTACGGCGTCTGCGGCCGGGGTGCGGCCATCTCCAGGGACTCCCGGATCGCCGGGGCCATCGGGAAGGCCTCGAGCACCTCGGGGTCGTCGTAGACCGCGGTGGACGACGCCGGGTTGCCGTTGGTCACAAAGTAGTAGGCCTGGTTCTCGTCGGAGACGATGCACTCGGCCGCTTCGTACGCCAGCTCGGGGCTCTCGCTGAAGGCGCTCACCCCGAGGTTGATGCCGCCGTAGGGCGGGGCGGCCGGCGTCTCCTCGTCGACCCGCGGGTAGATGGTCGCGGCGTAGTCCTCCGGCACCGACGGGTCGAGGGTCCCGGCCTCGGCCGCCCCCAGCGCGCGGGGGTAGACGAACGGGTAGTTGACCTGGAAGCCGCCGGCCTCGCTCTCGAAGCCGGTGGCGGTGGAGTCCTCGTTCGCCGTCGAGAAGGCCGGCCCGGCCGCGTCGGACTCGGCGACCATCTTCATCACCTCGGCGGCCCGGACACCGGCCTCGGAGGTGAGGCCGAGCTCGATCTGAGCCGGGTCCTCGGGCGATGCGTCGGTGATGATGGAGCCGCCCGCGGACTCGATCAGGGCGTTGAACCAGACCGTCAGCGACTCGGCCCGGGCGCCCTGGGCGCCGACCAGCGTGCCGGTCTCCTCGGCCGCCTGGACGATCTGCTCCCAGGTCACGGGCTCGGACATGTCCAGCCCTGCCTCCTCCGCCACCGACTCCCGGTACCAGAGCAGCTGGGTGTTGGCCCAGAAGGGGACCGCGACGAGCTCACCGTCCCAGGTGGAGCCCTCGACGGCGCTCTCGACGACGTCCTCGGTCACCCGGTCGGCGACGTCGTCGGGCACCGGGGCCAGGAAGCCGGCCTGGGCGAACTCCGGGATGAAGGGCGGGTCCAGGCTCATGAGGTCGATCGAGTCGTCGTTGGCCGCGAGGCGCCGGATCAGCTGCTCGCGCTGCGACGCCGCGTCGCGGGGCAGCAGGGCCGTCTCGATCGTGTACCGGCCGTCGGCCTCCTCGGTGCACCGGGCGGCGATCTCGGCCTGCCCGCCGGCGTCCGGGTTGATGTACCAGGTGAGCGTCGAAGCACCCCCGCCCCCGCCGCCGCAGGCCGCGAGCCCGGAGGCCAGGAGCGCGCCGGCGGCTGCACCCGCGAGGCGCCGCGGCCGGGCCCTGCCCTGGCCGGGAACCCCCGTGCGGGCTCGGGGCGGGTGGGGATCGGGGATCGCTGACACGCGCATCGCCTCCGTTGGCGCTCGGTGCAGCCCGATGATCTCGGGGGTACTTGGAGCGTCGTACCGTCGCCGGAGGCTGTCAAACCGAACGAGACGTGCACGTGACACCGGGCCGACCGGCCCGTCACCTGCGGTTCATCCCCGGCCGGCGATGACCGAGGGCGTGGTGAGCTCCTGCGGCGTGCCCGGCAGGACGTTGTCGAAGTAGGAACGCGCGGCCTTCGTCGTCCCGACGTCGCGCCCGGCCTTCTCCGACAGGAACCAGCGGTGCTCGAGGACCTCGTGGAAGACCTCGGCCGGCTCGAGCCGGCCGCGCAGGTGCTCGGGGATGGCGTCCACGACCGGCTGGTAGACCTCGCCGAGCCAGCGGTGGCCGGCGATCGTCTCGGGCACCGCCTGCCCCGACTTCTGCTCCAGGTACGCGCGGAAGGCGCGGACGTCGTTGAGCAACCGCTGCGCCTGCCGCTCCCGCACCTCCAGACCGGTGAGGCGGAACAGCTCGCGGCGGTTGTGCCCGGGCTCGGCGACCCGGGTCTCCACCCGCAGCCGGGTGCCCTCGTCGGTCGTGAGCAGCTCCACCTCGCCGACGTCGAAACCGAGCTCGTTCAGCCGCTGCAGGCGTTCGGCGACGCGGTAGCGCTGCTCGTCGGTGCGGAAGACCTCCTCACGGGTGACCTCCTCCCACAGCGACTCATACCGCCGCGGCAGGCCCTCGGCCACCTCGATGGGGTCGATGTCCTCGGGCAGCAGCCCGCCGAACTGAAGGTCGAGCAGCTCCGCGCCGACCCGCTCGCAGGCCAGGTCGACGTCGTAGCGGCGCTGGCCGGGCGACAGCCGCGGGTGGCGCTCGACGGTCTCGGCGTCGACCAGGTAGGCGGCGAAGGTGCCGGCGTCGAGGCGGAAGAGGGTGTTGGACAGCGAGCAGTCGCCCCAGAAGACGCCGGCCAGGTGCAGCCGCACCAGCAGCACGACCATCGTGTCGAGCAGCTGGTCGGCCGACTGACCGCCACGCGGGCCGGAGAACAGCCAGCGGTAGGACATCGAGTACTCGAGGTACCGGGTGACCAGGATCGCCGCCTGGTCGTCGGGCCGGTCGACGCAGATGCCGAGCACCGAGACGGTGGGCAGGCCCTCGTTCTCGAACTGGGCGAGCAGCGCGTACTCGTGGCGGGCCAGCCGCTCGTCGATCTCCTTCAGCGCGTAGACCCGGTCCTCGACGGCGACGAAGCGCACGACGTGCCGGGAGATGCCGCGCGAGGGGACGTCGAGCAGGAGGTCGTCGTCCCACTCCTCCAGCGGCTGGTCCCACGGCAGCGACAGCAGCCCGGTCGCGTCCGTGGCCGGTGGTCGGAAGAGGTACCGCATGGCGCGCTCCGGGGGGAAGACAGGTGCTGGCCGTCACGATCCCACGCCGCAGCCGCCGCGACGTGGGGGAAGGGTGGTCCTTCGTCAGTCGGTCTGGTCGGGGCGGCCGTCCTCGCCACGCCACATGGCCAGCCGGCCGGCCCGGCTGACCGCCCGCAGCCGGCGTTCGGCCTCGGGCCGCGACGCGCGCGCCGAGACCAGCAGCGCCTGGTCGCCGTGCATCAGGCGGGTCGTCTCGTCGGGCACGAACGCCCGGCCCCCGCGCACGATGAGCACCACCGCGGCGTCCTCGGGCAGCCGCAGCTCGGGCAGGTAGACGCCGTGGAGGCGCGACCCCTCCGGCACCCGCATCTGCATCAGCTCTGCGTCCAACTCCTCCAGCGGTGCGGCCTCCACCTGGATCTCCCGCGGCGCGATCGGCGCGCCGATCCGCAGGCGGCGGGCCACCCAGGGCAGCGACCAGCCCTGCACGAGCGTGAAGACGACGACGAGCACGAACACGGTGTCGAAGATCCGCGCCGCACCGGGCACCCCGGCCGTGACGGGGAACGTGGCGAGGACGATGGGCACGGCACCGCGGAGCCCGGCCCACGACACGAACGCCTGCTGCGGCCACGGCCACCGGAACCACACCAGCGACAGGGCGACCGACAGCGGCCGGGCCACCAGCAGCAGTGCGCCACCGATGACGAGGGCCGGCACCAGGGCGTCGAGCAGCCGGGGCGGCGAGACCAGCAGGCCCAGCAGCACGAAGAGCCCGATCTGGGCGAGCGACGCCATGCCCTCGGCGAAGCCGATGCTCGCCGTCCGGTGCGGCAGCGCGGCGTTCCCGAGCACGACGCCGCACAGGTACACCGCGACGATGCCCGAGGTCCAGGCCAGCGTGGCGGTCGCGAAGGCGAGCACGCAGAGCGACAGCGTCGCGAGCGGGTAGAAGCCGGCCAGCGGGAGCGCCACCCGCCGCAGCAGCTCCGCGCCGAGCAGCCCGATGACCACGCCGACGACGGCCCCGCCGACGAGCTGGCCGACCACCTGCAGGACGACCAGCCACCAGGCGCCGGCCGCCGCGTCGGTGAGCACGGCGGCCAGCGTCGTCACCAGCAGGATCGCCGGGGCGTCGTTCAGCCCGCTCTCGGCCTCGAGGGCCGCGGCGAGCCGGCGCGGGAGCGGCAACCGCCGGAGCGCCGCGAACACCGCCGCGGCGTCGGTCGAGCCGATGACCGCGGCCAGCAGGAGCGCGAACCCCCACGACGCGTCCAGCAGCCACACCGTGATCCCGGCGGTGACCGCCACGCTGACCGCGACGCCCACGGTGGCGAGGGTCAGCCCCGGGCCGATCGCCCTCCGGACGTCGGCCCACCGGGTGGTCAGCCCTCCCTCGGCGAGGATGACCACGAGCGCGGCGACGCCGAGGGTCTGGGTGAGCTCGGCGTCGTCGAACTGGATGCCGAGACCGCTCTCCCCCAGCACCACGCCGATCGCCAGGTACAGCAGGAGGCTGGGCAGCCCGAGCCGGTCGGCCAGGCGCAGGGCCACGGCCGCGAGGAGCACGACGCCGGCGCCGAGGGCGAGGGCGACGGTGACCGTCGTGTTCACCGTCGCCGCCCCATGGGGGCAGTCTCCCGCACGGCCTCGCAGGCTCCCCCGGAGGCGTCGGGTTCCCCACCGGAGGTGTGTTTGCCGGTTCGGGGAGAATGGGCCGCGTGAGTGCCCCCACCGGTCCCTTCGCCGCGCTGCCCCCGCAGGTCGACCTCCCCGCCCTGGAGCACCGCATCCTCGAACGCTGGGAGAGCGAGAAGGTCTTCGACCGGTCGCTGGAGGCCTCGCAGGGCCGCCCGCAGTGGAACGTCTACGAGGGCCCGCCGACGGCGAACGGCCGCCCCGGCACCCACCACATCGAGGCGCGCGCGTTCAAGGACGTCTTCCCCCGGTTCAAGACGATGCAGGGCTGGCACGTGCCCCGCCGCGCGGGCTGGGACTGCCACGGCCTGCCCGTCGAGATCGCCGTCGAGCAGGAGCTGGGCTTCGCCGGCAAGCCCGACATCGAGCGCTTCGGCATCGCGGAGTTCAACGCCCGCTGCCGCGCGTCGGTCGAGCGCCACGTCGACGCCTTCACCGAGCTGACCCACCGCATGGGCTACTGGGTCGACTTGTCCACCGCGTACTGGACGATGGACCCGGCGTACATCGAGAGCGTCTGGTGGTCGCTCAAGCAGGTGTTCGACAAGGGCCTCCTGGTCGAGGACCACCGGGTCGCGCCCTACTGCCCGCGCTGCGGCACCGGGCTCTCCGACCACGAGGTGGCCCAGGGATACGAGTCGATCACCGACCCCTCGGTGTACGTCCGCCTGCCGATCACCGACGGCGAGTGGGCCGGCCGGGCCGACCTGCTGGTGTGGACGACGACGCCGTGGACGCTGCCGTCGAACACCGCCGTCGCGGTGCACCCCGAGGTCAGCTACGTCGTCGCCCGCCCCGCCGGCACCGACGACGTCCCCGTGGTGGTGGCCGAGCCGCTGCTCGCCGCGGTGCTGGGTGAGGGCGCCGAGGTGCTGGGCAGCGCGCCGGGCCGCGAGTGGGAGCGCACGCACTACCAGCGGCCGTTCGAGCTGGTCGAGTTCCCCGGGGGGGACGCCCACTTCGTCGTCCTCGCCGACTACGTCACCACCGACGACGGCACCGGCCTGGTGCACCAGTCCCCCGCCTTCGGCGCCGACGACCTGGTCGTCTGCCGGGGCTACGGGCTGCCCGTGGTGAACCCGATCGACGCGACCGGGCACTTCCTGGCCGAGGTGCCGCTGGTGGGCGGGCACTTCTTCAAGGCCGCCGACCCGGCCCTGGTCGAGGACCTGGACAGCCGCGGTGTGCTGTTCCGCGAGATCCGGTACGAGCACAGCTACCCGCACTGCTGGCGCTGCCACACGCCGCTCATGTACTACGCGCAGCCGTCCTGGTACATCCGCACCAGCGCGATCAAGGACCAGCTGCTCGCCGAGAACGCGCGCACCACCTGGTACCCCGAGAGCATCAAGACCGGCCGCTACGGCGACTGGCTGAACAACAACGTCGACTGGGCCCTCTCCCGCGACCGGTACTGGGGCACGCCGCTGCCCATCTGGCGCAACGACGCCGACCCGGCGCGGATGGTCGTCGTCGGCTCGCTCGCCGAGCTCTCGGAGCTGACCGGCCGCGACCTCTCCGACCTCGACCCGCACCGGCCCTTCATCGACGAGGTGACCTTCACGCTCCCCGGCGAGGAGGGCACCTACCGGCGCGTGCCGCAGGTCATCGACGCCTGGTACGACTCCGGCTCGATGCCGTTCGCCCAGTGGGGCGCGCCCTACCGGAACCGGGAGCGGTTCGAGGCCGCCTACCCGGCCCAGTTCATCTGCGAGGCGATCGACCAGACCCGCGGCTGGTTCTACTCGCTCATGGCCGTGGGCACCCTGGTGTTCGACAAGAACTCCTACGAGAACGTGCTGTGCCTGGGCCACATCCTGGCCGAGGACGGCCGGAAGATGAGCAAGCACCTGGGCAACATCCTCGAGCCCATCCCGCTGATGGACCGGCACGGCGCCGACGCCGTCCGCTGGTTCATGCTCGCCGGCGGTTCGCCCTGGTCGGCCCGGCGGGTCGGGCACGAGACGCTGTCCGAGGTCGTCCGGAAGGTGCTGCTCACCTACTGGAACACCGCGAGCTTCTTCACCCTGTACGCGGAGACCAACGGCTGGGACCCGGCCGCCAGTCCGGCGCCGCCGCGGACCGAGCGCCCGCTGCTGGACCGCTGGGCGCTGGCCGAGCTCGCCGCCGTCACCCGTGACGTCACCGCGGCGCTGGAGGACTTCGACACCCAGGGCGCGGGCCGCCTGCTGGCCCAGTTCGTCGACGACCTCTCCAACTGGTACGTGCGCCGCTCCCGTCGCCGGTTCTGGGACGGCGACCTCTCCGCCCTGGGCACCCTGCACGAGGTGCTCGACGGGCTGACCCGGCTGATGGCCCCCTTCACCCCGTTCGTCACCGACGAGGTGTGGGCCCGCGCCGTCGTCCCCGGCCTGGGCGGCTCGGACGTGCCGGACTCGGTGCACCTGGCCTCCTGGCCCGTCGTGGACCCCGACGCCCTGGACGACGCCCTGGTCGAGCAGATGGCGCTGGTCCGCCGGCTGGTGGAGCTGGGCCGCTCGGCCCGGACCTCCGCCAAGGTGCGCACCCGGCAGCCGCTGGCGCGCGCCGTCGTCGCCGCGCCCGGGTGGGGCTCGCTCCCCCGCGACCTGGTCGCCGAGGTGGCGGACGAGCTCAACGTGGCCGGGGTGCTCGAGCTGGCCGCGGTCGGCGGTGACCTGGTCGACGTGAGCGTGAAGATCGACTTCCGCGCCGTGGGCCGCCGTCTCGGCAAGCAGGTGCAGGCGGTGGCCAAGGCCGTCGCCGCCGCCGACGCCCCGGCGCTGGTCGCCGCCTACCGGGCCGGCACCGCGAGCGTCGAGGTCGACGGGGCGGAGGTCGAGCTCGTCGACGGCGACCTGATCGTCACCGAGACCCCGCGGGAGGGCTGGACCGTGGCCAGCAGCGGGGGGCTCACCGTGGCGCTCGACCTCGCGCTCACCCCTGCCCTCGAGCGAGCCGGCCGCGCCCGCGAGGCGATCCGGCTGGTGCAGGAAGCGCGCAAGGCGACCGGCCTGGAGGTGAGCGACCGCATCGAGCTGTGGTGGACCGCGGACGGCGCCATGGCGGAGGCGCTCACCGAGCACGCCGGGCAGCTGGCCGGTGAGGTGCTCGCCGTCGCCGTGCACGCCGGCACCCCCGGCACCGGGGAGGGCGTCGAGGGTCCGGAGGGCTCGCGCTTCTGGGTGGCCAAGGCCTCCGTCTGAGGGGCCCCGGGGCGCGGCTCAGGCGCCCCGGGACCGGCGGGCGCGGGCCCGGTCGGCGAGCTGCCGGTCGGGCCGGCACACGCCGCAGGGGGTGAAGCCGTCGGTGCGCGCCTCGTCCAGCGGCAGCGGGATCGGCTCGTGGCCGCGGAGGTGGACGCAGCCGGGCAGGTGGTAGCGCGGGTGCTCGTCCACGACCAGCACCTCGTCGGTGAGGTCCACGATGATCAGCAGGTCGGTCACCTCGACCTCCTCGACCGGCGGATCCTCCAGCTCGGGTCGCGCGCCGACCGCGGTGCGGCCGCCGGCCGGGGGTCCGGCCGGCTGAGCCGGGAGCACGGGCTCGTCCGGCGCCACCGCGACCGGTTCGGAGGCGGGCCGGGTCGGTTCGGAGGCGGCCGGGTCGGCGGCGGGCGGGTCGGCGGCGGGCGGGTCGGCGGCGGCCGGTTCGGCGGCGGGCGGCGGAGCGGTCACGGGCGGGACCGAGGTCGCACCGGTGGCGAGGTCCGGCCCGGTCGCCGCGGGGCCGGCGTCGGACGCCGGGACGCCGTCCGCCGTGGACGATGCCGGAGCCGTGGACGACGCCGGAGCCGTGGACCGCGCGCTCGACGCCGTCGACCCGGTGCCCACCGCCGGCGCGCCCGCCGGCTCCTCGGCGCGGGCGGCGAGCTGCCGGCGGGCCACCACCAGGACCCCCGCGGCGACGGCGCAGGCCGCCACGCAGGCCCAGTACAGCGCGGTGCTGCCCGTCAGCAGGCCGCCCACGAAGAGACCGAGGCCCAGCAGCAGGAGCAGCGCGGCGATCACGATCACAGCAGGGACTGTAGGGCGCGGCCGGCCGGGGGCGCCCGCTGGACGCCCCCGGTGCGGCGGGTGTCAGCCCGGGGTCTGGGTGACCCGGAGCCCGGTCTCCGCGGAGAAGAGGTGCGCCTCGCCCGGGCGGATAGCGACGTGGACGATTTCGCCCTTCATGGGCGGGCGACGGGGGTCGGCCCGCAGCACGAGCTGCCGGTCCTCACCGCCCGCCTCCCCCGCGGCCAGCCGGCCGTAGGCGAAGGCGTCCGAGCCGAGCTCCTCCACGATCAGGACCTCGACCGGGATGCCCTGACCGGCGGCGACGAACTCGACCGACTCCGGCCGGAACCCGAGGGTCGCGGTGGCACCGCCCTCGCGGGCGATCGCGGACAGGGCCTCGCGCGGCAGCGGGACGGTGTGCCCGGCGACCTGCGCCCCGCCCTCGGTCAGCGAGACGGGGACGATGTTCATCGCCGGCGACCCGATGAAGCCCGCGACGAACACGTTGGCCGGGTTGTCGTAGAGGTTGCGCGGGGTGTCGACCTGCTGGAGCACGCCCTCGCTGAGCACCGCGACCCGGTCACCCATCGTCATCGCCTCCACCTGGTCGTGGGTGACGTAGACGGTGGTGACCCCGAGCCGGCGCTGCAGGGCGGCGATCTCGGTGCGGGTCTGCACCCGCAGCTTGGCGTCGAGGTTGGACAGCGGCTCGTCCATCAGGAAGACCTGCGGCTGGCGCACGATGGCCCGCCCCATCGCGACGCGCTGCCGCTGGCCACCCGAGAGCGCCTTGGGCTTGCGGTCGAGGTAGGGCTCGAGGTCGAGGATGCGGGCGGCCTCCTTGACCCGGGTCGACCGCTCCTCCTTGGAGACCCCGGCGATCTTCAGGGCGAAGCCCATGTTCTCGGCGACGGTCATGTGCGGGTAGAGCGCGTAGTTCTGGAACACCATCGCGATGTCCCTGTCCTTGGGCGGGAGGTGGGTGACGTCCCGGTCCCCGACCCGGATGGCGCCGTCGGTGACCTCCTCCAGGCCGGCCAGCATGCGCAGCGACGTCGACTTGCCGCAGCCGGACGGGCCGACCAGCACCAGGAACTCGCCGTCGGTGATCTCGAGGTCCAGCGCGTCGACCGATGGGCGGGTCGCGCCGGGGTAGACGAGCGTGGCGTGGTCGAACGTGATGGCGGCCATGGGTCCCTTCCTGCGCCGAACGGTGCCGTCACTCTGGCACGCCCGGGGCCACCGGGACCACCATCACGTCGCCGTCGTCCCCGACCGGGTCACCCGGTCCGGACAGATTCCTCCCCCGATCGTGCACCGAGCACGGGACACCGTGGGAGCGCTCCCATATGCTCGCCGACGCAGCCACCGCCGAAGGAGCCACCACCGCTCGGAGGCTGCACAACCGTTACGGCAACGTTGCCGCCGGGGATCTCCCGCGCCGCTAATGTCGCCGGACGGATGTGGCGGCCGCACCCGGGATCGGGTGCCGGGCACGAGTCACACGATGCGGCGACGGAGCCGCAGAAGTCTGGAGGGGACCACATGACCAAGCGTGCGAGAGGCCGCGGCGCGGCGGCGCTGGCCGGCGGGCTGGGGCTGACGCTCCTGCTCACCGGGTGCGGCGCCGACGAGGTCGACGGCGGCGGCGGTGGCGGCGCGGCGGCCGCCGACACGGAGATCGACTGCGCGCCCTACGAGGAGTTCGGCGACCTGGAGGGCGAGACGGTCTCCGTCTACACCTCGATCGTCGACCCCGAGGACCAGCCGCACATCGACTCGTACGTGCCGTTCGAGGAGTGCACCGGCGTCGACGTCGAGTACGAGGGCTCCCGGGAGTTCGAGGCGCAGCTCGTCGTCCGCACCCAGAGCGGCAACGCGCCCGACATCGCGTTCATCCCGCAGCCGGGTCTGCTGGCCAACCTCGTCCGCTCCGGCGACGTCGTGGCCGCTCCCGCGCAGACCGAGGCGAACGTCGACGAGTACTGGGACGAGAGCTGGAAGGAGTACGGCAGCGTCGACGGCGAGTTCTACGCCGCGCCGCTGGGCGCCAACGCCAAGTCCTTCGTCTGGTACTCGCCGTCGGCCTTCGAGGAGGCCGGCTACGAGGTGCCGCAGACCTGGGACGAGATGATCGCGCTGTCCGAGGAGATCGCCGCCACCGGCGCCAAGCCGTGGTGCGCGGGCATCGGCTCCGGTGACGCCACCGGCTGGCCGGCCACCGACTGGCTGGAGGACGTCGTCCTCCGCACGGCCGGCCCCGAGGTCTACGACCAGTGGGTCAACCACGAGATCCCGTTCAACGACCCGCGGATCGTCGAGGCGCTGAACACCGTCGGCGAGATCCTCAAGAACCCCGAGTTCGTCAACGCCGGCCTCGGCGAGGTGCAGTCGATCGCGTCCACCGAGTTCGGTGACGCCGGTCTGCCGATCCTCGACGGCAGCTGCTGGATGCACCGGCAGGCGTCCTTCTACCAGGCCAACTGGCCGGAGGGCACCGAGGTCGGGCCGGACGGCGACGTCTTCGCCTTCCCGCTGCCGCCCATCGGTGGCGACGGCACGGCCCCCGTCCTCGGTGGTGGCGAGTTCACCGCGGCGTTCAACGACGACCCGGCCACCCAGGCGTTCCAGACCTACCTGTCCTCCCCGGAGTGGGCGAACATCAAGGCCCAGGTCTCCGGCCCCGGCTGGGTCAGCGCCAACACCGGCCTGGACGCCGACAACCTGGAGTCCCCGGTGGACCAGCTCTCCGCCGAGCTGTTCCAGGACCCGGAGTCGGTGTTCCGGTTCGACGGGTCGGACCTGATGCCGGCCGAGATCGGCGCCGGCCGCCTGTGGACCGAGCTCACCAACTGGATCGCCAACGACAAGTCCAGCGAAGCCGTCCTCACCGACGTCGAGCAGGCCTGGCCCGCGTCCTGACCTCTCGGTCGTGACACCGGGCGCCCGGCAGCCACCTGGCTGACCGGGCGCCCACCAGCCCGGATGCCGGGGGACGGCTGCAGCCCAGCCGCCCCCGGCATCCACCGTCGGAAGGAGGTGGCCACGGGTGCAGTGGCTCCTGGAGGCGAACACCGCAGGTCACAAGATCGCCCTCATGGTGGTCGCCATCCTGCTGTTCGCCGTCGTGATGGGCGCGATCCTGTTCGCCGTCGACCGGCCCAAGCGGGTGCCCACCTGGGTGATCGTGGCCGGCTTCCTCGGCCCCACGTTCGTCCTGCTGCTGGTCGGGCTGGTGTACCCCGCGCTGGAGACCGTGCGCGGCTCGTTCTACGACAAGGACGGCTCGGAGTTCGTCGGCTTCGACAACTACGCCACCGTCTTCACCGACGACAACTTCCAGCGCGTGCTGCTCAACACCGTGCTCTGGGTCCTGCTGGTCCCGGCGGTCACGACCGCCCTCGGGCTGGTCTACGCCTACCTGGTCGACCGCACCCGCTTCGAGTCCCTGGCCAAGGCGCTGGTCTTCCTACCCATGGCGATCTCCATGGTGGCGGCGGGCGTCATCTGGAAGTTCGTCTACGAGTTCCGCCCCGACCAGCCGGGGGTCAACCAGATCGGCCTGCTCAACCAGCTGCTGGTGTCGATCGGCATCGAGCCCCAGCAGTTCCTGCTGACCGCGCCGGCGAACACCTTCTTCCTCATCGTCGTGATGATCTGGATCCAGGCCGGGTTCGCCATGACGGTGCTCTCCGCGGCGATCAAGGCGATCCCCGACGACATCATCGAGGCGGCGCGGCTCGACGGCGTCGGCGGCCTGCAGATGTTCCGCTACGTCACCGTGCCGAGCATCCGCCCGGCGCTGGTCGTGGTGCTCACCACGATCGCGATCGTCACGCTCAAGGTCTTCGACGTCGTGCGCACGATGACCGGCGGCAACTTCGGCACCAGCGTCGTGGCCAACGAGTTCTACACGCAGGCCTTCCGCCAGTTCAACTTCGGCCTCGGCGCCGCGCTGGCGGTCCTGCTCTTCCTGCTGGTCATCCCGATCATCGCCTACAACGTCCGCCAGCTGCGCCTGGCCGAGGAGATCCGATGACCACCACGACCCCCGTCATGGCCCCGGTGCCCGGGGAGGCGGACACCCGCGGCCGGACGCACACCCGGGCGGAGCGGGCCAAGAAGCGGCTCACCTCCCCCGCCGCGTCGCTGATCGCCATCGTCATCGCCGTCCTCTGGACCGTGCCGATCCTGGGCCTGCTGGTCACCTCCTTCCGGCCGGAGCTCGACATCCGCCGCTCGGGCTGGTGGACGGCGTTCACCGACCCCGAGTTCACCCTCGACAACTACAACCAGGTGCTCTACGGCGGCACCGACTTCGCGGGGCTGTTCGTCAACTCGCTGGTCATCACGCTTCCGGCGGTGGTCATCCCGATCACCCTGGCGCTGCTGGCGGCCTACGCCTTCGCCTGGGTGCCGTTCCGGGGCCGCAGCATCCTCTTCGTCGCCGTCTTCTCGCTGCAGGTGGTCCCCATCCAGGTGACCCTCATCCCGCTGCTGAGCCTGTACGTCGACGCCGGGCTGGCCGGGTCGTTCTGGACCATCTGGCTCTCGCACGCGATCTTCGCGCTGCCCCTGGCGATCTTCCTGCTGCACAACTTCATGAAGGAGATCCCGCCCTCGCTCGTCGAGGCCGCCCGCATGGACGGCGCGGGGCACGTGAAGATCTTCTTCCAGGTGCTGCTGCCGCTGCTCACCCCGGCGATCGCCGCGTTCGCCGTCTTCCAGTTCCTGTGGGTGTGGAACGACCTGCTCGTCGCCCTCACCTTCGCCGGTGGCGCCCAGGGCGTCTCCCCGCTCACGGTGCGGCTGGCCGACATGGTGGGCACCCGCGGCTCGGACTGGTACCTGCTCGCGGCCGGCGCCTTCGTCTCCATCATCCTGCCGCTGATCGTCTTCCTGGCGCTGCAGCGCTTCTTCGTGCGCGGTCTGCTGGCGGGGAGCGTCAAGGGCTGAGCCCCCGCTCGCCCGCCGCGCGGAGGGCCCCGACCGCCCAGCCGGACCGGGCACCGGCCGGCCGCAGGCCCCGGGGACGACGAAGGCCCCGGACCGTGGGTCCGGGGCCTTCCTCGAGCTGTGCTCAGGCGCTGGCGTGCTGGTTCTGCCGCCCGGCGGCGGCGGGCTCGGCCGAGCCGCGGCTGTCCAGGTCGCGCAGGTGCGACTCGAGGTAGGACCGCAGCCGCGTGCGGTACTCGCGCTCGAAGGTGCGCAGCTCCTCGATCTTGCGCTCCAGGCTGCTGCGCTTCTCCTCGAGGCCGCCCATGACCTCGACGTGCCGGCGCTCGGCGTCCTGGTCGAGGGCGGCGGCCTTGGCGCGGGCCTCCCGCTCCATCGTCTCGGCGCGCGTCCGGGCGTCACCGATCATGGAATCGGCCCGGTGCTTGGCCTCGGCGACCATCTGCTCGCTCTTGGCGCGCGCCTCGGTCACCATCCGGTCGCTGTTGGTCTTGGCGCCGGTGAGCATCTGCTCGGCCTGGGTCTTGGCCTCGTTGACGTAGCGGTCAGCGGTCTCGGTGGCCAGCGCGAGCATGCGCGAGGCCCGGGCGCTGTCGTCCTCGCGGGGCTGCTGCACCACGGGCGGCGCGGGAGCCGGCTGCGGCGCCGGAGCCGGGACGGGGGCCGGCGGCTCGGGCCGCTCCTCGACGCGCGCACCGGCCCGGCCGGCGCTGGAGCGCAGCTCGTTGTTCTCCTCGATCAGGCGGGCCAGCTCGGCCTCCACCACGTCGAGGAAGGCGTCGACCTCGTCCTCGTCGTAGCCCCGCTTGCCGATGGGCGGCTTCTTGAAGACGACGTTGTGCACGTCGGCAGGCGTGAGTGGCATCGCAGGTCACCTCAGGTCGGACGGCGGGACAGGGCGGTGGGAGCGGCGGCGGGGCGCCACCGTCCGACGGCTCTGACCCGGGGGGTTTCAGCGGTCATGCGAGTGCGAGCGTGACGTTCCGGAGGACCACCACGGCGATCAGCAGCACCATAAACCCGAGGTCCAGCCGGATGGACCCCAGGTTCAACGGCGGGATCACCTTCCGCACCGCCTTCAGCGGCGGGTCGGTGGTGGAGTAGACGATCTCGAGGCCGGCCGCGACCGCCCCCGAAGGCCGCCAGCTGCGCGCCAGCACCATCACCCAGTCGACGACGAACCGCGCGAAGAGCAGGACGAGGAAGACGAGCAGCACCGATGAGACGATCTGCCAGAAAAGAGACACGGGCCCCGCTCGATCAGGGCACCACCCGGTGCCGACTCCACTGCGCCGCTCAGGACTTCTCGGAGAACCCGCCCTCGCGGATCTTCGCCTTGTCCTCAGCGGTGACGGCGACGTCCTGCGGACTGAGCAGGAACACCTTCGCCGTGACGCGCTCGATACTACCGCGCAGTCCGAAGCTCAGGCCCGCAGCGAAGTCGACGAGGCGCTTGGCGTCGGCGTCGTCCATCTCGGTGAGGTTCATGATGACCGGCATGCCGTCGCGGAACCGCTCGCCGATGGTGCGTGCCTCGTTGTAGGTGCGCGGGTGCAGGGTGACGACCTGGTAGCTCTTGGCCACGGGTGCTGGTGCCGCCTCGGGCTCGGGTTCGGGGGCCACCACCGGCTCGCGGACGGCGAGGCCGGCCGCGGCGACGGGGCCGCTGGTGGTGCTCAGCACGCGTGAGCCGGTCGCGCCGGTCGCGCCGGCGCCGGTCGGGGCGAGGCCGAGGGGGCGGGCCTGGACGCGGCGCACCGACAGGGGCTCAAGGTCGCGGGCCGGGGGCACCGGGGCGAGGTCGTCGTCGGCGTAGTCGTCGGCGTACTCGTCGTCGGCGTAGCCGCGGTCGGCGAAGCCCTCGCCGTAGCGGTCCTCGTCGTAGCGGCCGTAGCGACGATCGTGCTCGAGCTCGTCGGACGGGCGGGCGTCGTACCGGCCGTAGCCGCGGGGCACGTCGTCCTCGACGAGCCCCAGGTAGATCCCCATCTTCCGCATGGCTCCGGCCATCGGACCTCCCCCTCTACTGGTGTCCTCAGCGTCGCGTCTGCACGGTCGTCGTCACATCGTCCCGGGCCGCCCCCGTTCCTGGCGCGGCTCGTGCGACTGCTGTGACTCGCGTGGCTGGTGTTGCTCGAACTCCCCGGAGGGTAGGGGGCGGTCGCCGAACAACGCGGTTCCGACACGCACGAGCGTGGCGCCCGCGGCGATCGCCTCCTCCAGGTCGCCGCTCATCCCCGCGGAGATCTCGACGGCCTCCGGGTGGTCGGCGCGCAGCCGCTCGGCCACCCGGGCCAGCCGGGCGAACGCGGGCGCCGGCTCCTCCCCCCGGGGCGCGACGGCCATGACACCGCGCAGCCGCAGGCCGGCGGCCGACGTCACGGCGTCGGCGAGCGCGGGCACCTCCTCCGGCGGCGCCCCACCGCGCGCGGCGGCGGCCCCCTCGGGGCCGCCCAGGTCCACCTGGAGCAGCACGTCCACGGGGCGGCCGGCCTCCTGGCCGGCCCGGTCCAGCGTGGTGGCCAGCGAGGCGCGGTCCAGGGAGTGGACGACGGCCCCGGTGCGGGCCACCGCGGCGGCCTTGTTCCGCTGCAACTGCCCGACGAGGTGCCACCGCACGTCGACGCTGCCGAGCTCACCTGCCTTGCCCAGGAGCTCCTGCACCCGGTTCTCGCCGAAGTCCCGCTGCCCGAGCGCGGCGAGCGCGCGCACGTCCTCGGCGGGCCAGGTCTTGCTGACCGCCAGCAGCCGCACGGTCGCGGGGTCGCGCCCGGCAGCCCGGGCGGCCCGGTCGATGCGGGCGCGCACCGTGCGCAGGTTCTCAGCGAGCGAGCTCACGGCGCAGATTGTGCGCGCAGCGACCGGCCCCCGTGCAGGGCCCCGCCGCGAGCCTGCGAGCGACGGGGGCACGGGGGCCTTCCCCTTCCTCAGCCCAGCCAGACCAGACCGGCCTGGCGGCCGGTGACGCCGTCGCGGCGGTGGGAGTAGAGCGTGGGGTCCTCGACGGTGCAGCGGGGGTCCTGCACGACCTCCGGGATGCCGGCGCGCCGGAGGATCTCCTCGACGCCGGCCCGCAGGTCCAGGCCGGCGCTACCGGCCCGGGTGGGGACCGCCGCGGCGGGTGCGACCCGCGCCACCTCGCGCTGCATCTCCCCGGGCACCTCGTAGCAGGCCCCGCAGACCGCCGGGCCCAGCAGCGCGGTCACGTTCCTGGCCCGGGCGCCGAGGCTCGCCATGGCGGACAGAGCTGCCGGGAGCACGCCCTTGCGCAGCCCCTCGCGGCCGGCGTGGACCGCCGCGACGACGCCCGCCTCGTGGTCGGCCAGCAGGACCGGCACGCAGTCGGCCGCGAGCACGGCCAGGACCAGCCCGGGGGTCGCGGTCACCAGCGCGTCGGTGGCGGGCACCGGCCCGTCCTGCGGCCGCTCGACGACGGCGACGCCGGTGCCGTGCACCTGGTCCATCCAGACCAGCCGGTCCTCCCCCACGCCGAGCTCCCGGGCCACGCGGGCCCGGTTGGCGGCGACGTCACCGGGGTCGTCGCCCACGTGGGAGCCCAGGTTGAAGGAGTCGTAGGGCGGACGGGAACGGCCGCCCCGCCGGTCGGTGACGACCCTGCGAGGTCGTACCGCCGACGGAGCGGCCGGTTCGTTGCTCATCGCGCCAGACGATACGTGCCCGGCGCGCTACGGCCCCGCCCAGAGGCTCGTCCCGAGCGTGCGAGGGACGAGGAGGGCGGGGTCCTTCAGCCCTTGAGGAACTCGGGGATGTCCAGCTCTTCCTCGAAGTCCTCGTTCGACAGCGGCCGACGGCCGTTGCCCGCGGAGCCCTGGATGGGCGGCAGCGGGGGCACGGTCAGGCCGCCCCCGGTGCCCGGCCGCCCGCCGGAGGCCGGCGGGGCCTGCTGGGCGAGCCGCTCCCCCGTCACCGGGGGGGCGGCGGGGGCCGGAGCCGCAGCCGGCGCGGAGCCGGCCGACGGCGCCGCGACCGGCGGCGGTGCGGCGGCCACCGGCGGGGCGGCCACCGGGCGGCGGTGCGCGGCGAACGGTGACGCGCCCCCGGTGGAGAGCGGCGCCTGCGGCGCACCGCTCGCCGCCGCGCCGTCCTTGCGCGTGTTGGGCCGGCCGCCGTCGAAGCCGGCGGCGATGACGGTCACCCGCACCTCGTCACCGAGCGCGTCGTCGATCACCGCGCCGAAGATGATGTTGGCGTCGGGGTGCGCGGCGTCCGACACCAGCGAGGCGGCCTCGTTGATCTCGAACAGGCCGAGGTCCGACCCGCCCGAGATCGACAGCAGCACGCCGTGGGCGCCCTCCATCGAGGCCTCCAGCAGCGGGCTGGCGATCGCCTGCTCGGCGGCGAGCAGCGCCCGGTTGTCACCGCGCGCGCTGCCGATGCCCATCAGCGCCGAGCCCGCCCCGGACATGACCGACTTGACGTCGGCGAAGTCCAGGTTGATCAGGCCGGGCGTGGTGATCAGGTCGGTGATGCCCTGGACACCGGAGAGCAGCACCTGGTCGGCGGTGCGGAAGGCATCCATGACGCTGACGTTCCGGTCGCCCAGCTGCAGCAGCCGGTCGTTCGGGATCACGATGAGCGTGTCGCACTCGTTGCGCAGCTCCTCGATGCCCGACTCGGCCTGCACCGCGCGCCGCTTGCCCTCGAAGGCGAACGGGCGGGTGACGACACCGATGGTCAGCGCGCCGAGCTTGCGCGCGATGGAGGCCACGACGGGCGCGCCACCGGTGCCGGTGCCACCGCCCTCGCCCGCGGTCACGAAGACCATGTCGGCGCCCTTGAGCACCTCCTCGATCTCCTCGCGGTGGTCCTCGGCGGCCTGCCGGCCGACGTCGGGCTGCGCACCGGCGCCCAGCCCGCGCGTGAGCTCACGGCCGACGTCGAGCTTGACGTCGGCGTCGCTCATCAGCAGCGCCTGCGCGTCGGTGTTGATCGCGATGAACTCGACCCCCTTGAGGCCGACTTCGATCATGCGGTTGACCGCGTTCACCCCGCCGCCGCCGATGCCGACGACCTTGATGACCGCTAGATAGTTGTGCGGAGGTGTCATGCGGCGCTCCTACCGTGTCCCTCAACCTCGAGTTCAGCCTTACAGTTATGTCAACCAGGTCGACGGGGTTGAAGTTAGGTGCGTGCCGAGAGGCGCTACAAGCACCCTCTCCGGGTCGGCGTGTCGGTGGACGCGGATCGCACCAGACTCCTGCGACCCGTTGGTCACATCTGCACCACTGGCTGTGACGACTCGCGCCGGAAACGTCTCATCCCGTGATCCAGGCGCCGCCGCCGCGCGTGCGCAGAAAGATCCGTGACCGGGGTGCGTGTCGGGCGTGTCGCGGACGACGGCGTGTCGCGGAGGGAGCCCGCCCGAGCCGGTGCGCACCCGCGCGGCCACCGAGCGCCACCGGACCGGCGTCGGGGTCAGCGCAGGACGACGGCGTCGGGTGCGCTGACGTCGACGAGGTCGGCCGGCTCGAGCTCGCCGTCCGCGATCCGGTCGAGCAGCGCGACGAGGACCTGGCCCTTGGTGGCCGACTCCTCGGCGCCGCCCCAGACGACCACCGTGCCGTCGGCCAGGGTGAGCGTGATCGACTGCGCGTCGGGCGCGGCGACCTCGACGACGTCCGCCCGCAGCTGCTCGGGCAGGGCGCGGATCGCGGCGATGCCCGCCATGGTGGCCGGGTCGGCCGGCGCCGGGTCGTCGACGGTCAGCGGGACGACGCCGCGCGGGGCATCCCCCGTGACCGAGTCGATGAGCACGCCCTCGGCGTCGACCAGCGACCGCCGCCCGGGTGAGCCGACGACCGCCACCGGCACGCGCTCGGCGACCGTGATCACGATCCGGTCGGGCCAGCCCCGGGCCGCCTCCACGCCGCGGACCTGCGGCAGCCGGGCCACCCGGTCCTCCACCGCGTCGAGGTCCACCCGGAGCAGGGGCACCCCCTCGGGCACCTGGGCCACCTCCCGCACGCGGTCGGCCGTCAGGGTCGCCGTCCCGTCCACCTGCACGGCGCGGACCGCAAGCCACGGGCCCAGCCAGAGCAGCCAGCCGATCGCCGCGACGACGGTCAGCGCCGCCGCCACCTGGAGCGACCGCCGGTGCCGGGTCCGCTTCCGCGCCGGGCGGCGGTCGGGCAGCGGGGTGACCCGGGTGCCGCGGCGGTCGGCGGACCGGCGGTCGGCCGGGCCGCGGCCGCGCCGGCTCCGGTCACGCGTGGTGCTGCCGGTCCGGTTCACCGGCCGGCGTCCGGCGCGTCGTCCTCCCCGCCCGGCTCACCGGCACGGAGGGCGTCGAGCACCTCCGGCCCCACCATCGAGACGTCACCGGCGCCCATCGTCATGACCAGGTCCCCGGGACGTGCCCGGGCGGCCAGCGCCGGCCCGGCCGCCGACCAGGAGGGCTCGAAGCGCACGTGCTCGGCGGGCAGCGGGACGGCGTCGGCGACCATCGCACCGGTGACGCCGGGCACCGGGTCCTCGCGGGCGCCGTAGACGTCCATCACCACGACCTCGTCGGCCAGGCCGAGCGCCGCGCCGAACCCCTCGGCGAACTCCTGCGTGCGGCTGTAGAGGTGCGGCTGGAAGGCGACGACGAGCCGCCCGTCCCCCGCGACCGCGCGGGCGGCGCGCAGCTGCGCGGCGACCTCGGTCGGGTGGTGGGCGTAGTCGTCGTAGACCCGCACGCCCCCGGCGGTCCCCTTGAGCTCGAACCGCCGGTGCACGCCGCCGAAGCGGGCGAGCCCGTCCACGAGGCCGCGCGCGGGCAGCCCCAGCTCCAGCCCGGCGAGCAGCGCCGCCGCGCTGTTGCGGGCCATGTGCTCGCCGGGCACCCGGATCTGCACCTGGCCGACCTCGGTGCCGTCCAGCACCGCGGTGTACGCCGTGTGCTCCCGGCCCACCTCGAGGTCGAGCATGCGCAGGTCGGCGTCCTCGGCGGTGCCGTAGGTGCGTACCCGCGCCGGGCCGGGGACCCCGGCCAGCCGCGCGGCGCCCGGGTCGTCTGCGCAGAGCACGACGAAGCCCGCGGGGTCGACCGTCTGCAGGAACCGGTCGAACGCCGCCTCGACGGCCGCAAGGTCGCCGTAGTTGTCCAGGTGGTCGGCCTCGACGTTGGTGACGATCCCGGCGAACGGCGAGAGCAGGAGGAAGGAGCGGTCGCTCTCGTCGGCCTCCGCGACGAAGACGTCCCCCTCCCCCGCGTGCGCGTTGCTGCCCGACTCGTTGAGGTTCCCGCCGATGGCGAAGGACGCGTCGACGCCGCACGCCTGGACGGCGACGGTGAGCATCGAGGTGGTGGAGGTCTTCCCGTGCGTGCCGGCCACGGCGATGCTGCGCCGGCCGGCCATCACCGCGGCCAGCGCGACGGCCCGGGGCAGCACGCGCAGACCGCGCTCGCGCGCGGCGACGAGCTCGGGGTTGTCCGCCCGGATCGCCGTGGAGACCACCACGGTGTCGGCATCCCCCACGTGGGCGCCGTCGTGGCCGACCTCCACCCGCGCGCCCAGGGCCCGCAGGGCCAGCAGCGTCGGGCCGTCCCGGCGGTCGGAGCCGGACACCGGCACCCCGCGGGCGAGCAGGATGCGGGCGATGCCGCTCATGCCGGCACCCCCGATCCCGATGAAGTGCACGGCCCCCAGCTCGGGCAGCGAGGGCACCGGACCGGTCCAGGCCGCGACGGAGTCGGCGCTCACGCGCTCGCCACCTCGCAGACGATGTCGGCCAGCCGTTCGTCGGCGTCGGGGACGCCGGCCGCGGCGGCATGGCGGGCCAGCCCGGCCAGGGCGGCGGGGTCGGTGAGCAGGGGCAGCAGGGTCGCGGTGATCCAGCCGGGGTCCAGGTCGGCGTCCTCGACGAGGAGGCCGCCGCCGGCCTCGATCACGGGCAGGGCGTTCCGGCGCTGCTCGCCGTTGCCGATCGGCAGCGGGACGAACGCCGCCGGCAGCCCCACGGCGGAGAGCTCGGCGACGGTCACCGCACCCGAGCGGCACAGCGCGAGATCCGCGGCGGCGTAGGCGAGGTCCATCCGCTCCAGGTAGTCGACGAGGACGTAGGGCGGCTCGCCGACCGGCCGCTCCGGCACGACGACGTCGGTGTTCTTCGGTCCCCGGGCGTGCAGCACCTGCACGCCCGCCGCGGCGAGGGCCCCGGCCGCGCCGACGGCGGCCCGGTTGAGCGAGGCGGCCCCCTGGGACCCGCCGAAGACCAGCAGCGTCGGCCGGTCGGGGTCCAGGCCGAACCCGGCCCGGGCCTCGGCGCGGCGGGCGGCCCGGTCGAGGGAGGAGATGGCCCGGCGCAGCGGCATGCCGACGTGCTCGCCGCGGTGCAGCGGCGTGCCCGGCGCGGTGACCGCGACGCGGGCGGCGAGGCGGGCGCCGATGCGGTTGGCCAGCCCCGGCAGGGCGTTCTGCTCGTGCACGACTATCGGTATCCCCGCCCGCCGGGCGGCGAGGTAGGCCGGCAGCGCCACGTAGCCGCCGAAACCCACCACCACGTCGGCCTGGAGCTCGTCGAGCAGCGCGCGGGTCTCCCCCACCGAGCGGCGCACCCGGCCGGGCACGCGCAGCAGGTCGGGCGTGGGCCTGCGGGGCAGCGGCACGGGCGGGATGAGCCGGAGGTCGTAGCCCCGCGCGGGCACCAGCCGGGTCTCCATGCCCCGGGCGGTGCCCAGGCAGGTCAGCCGCAGCGCGGGGTCGCGCCGCCGGAGGGCGTCGGCGAGGGCGAGCATCGGCTCGATGTGCCCCCCGGTGCCACCCCCGGCGAGGACGACCGACCGGACCGCGCTCACCGCTGGCCCCCCGGGCGGCCGCGCGGGACGACCGGCCGCTGCCGGGGCGCGCCGTCCCGCGGCTGGGCCCGGAGCGGCGCACCGGTGCGGAAGCCGGGGCGGGGCTGTGCCGGGGCGCCGGCCCGCGCGCCCGGGGTGGGCGCCGGCGACCGGCGGGGCTCGGCACCGCGTGCGTGCAGCAGCGTGCGGGCGCCGCCGACCACCGGCCGCGCCGGGACGTCGGCCGCGGGGTGCCGCCGCGGCCGCACCTGGTCGACCGCCACGGTCGGGGCGGGCGCGAGCAGCCGGGCGAGGCGGCCGCGCTCGGCCGTGCGCAGCGCCTCGATGGCGGCGGGCTCCGAGCGGGCGAACCGGGCCAGCAGCCCGACTATGAAGAGGGTGAGGATCAGCGAGGTGCCCCCCGCCGAGATGAGCGGGAGGGTCACGCCGGTCACCGGGAGCAGGCCCACCACGTAGCCCATGTTCATGGTCGCCTGGCCGATGAGCCACACGGTGATCGCGACGCAGGCGAGCTGGACGAACCGGTCGGCCGAGCGGCGGGCGATGCGGAAGCCGGCGTAGGCCAGGACGCCGTAGAGGGTGACAACCACCAGGCAGCCGAGGAAGCCCAGCTCCTCGCCGAGGATCGCGAAGATGTAGTCGGACTCGGCCTCGGGCAGGATGTTCCACTTCATCGCGCTGTTGCCCAGCCCGACGCCCCAGAGGCCGCCGGTGGCCAGCGCGTACATGCCGCGGATCGCCTGGAAGCCGGTGTGGTCCGGGTCGGCGAACGGGTCGAGGAACGCGGTGATCCTCGCCATGCGGTAGGGCGCCGCCCACACCATGGCCCCCATCGCCGCGACCGCGACGCCGGCGAACGCGCCGAACCAGCGCATCGGCATCCCGCCGGCCCAGAGCAGGCCGACCAGGACCAGGCCGAGGCTCACCACCCCGCCGAAGTCGGGCTCGAGGATGAGCAGGCACGAGAGCAGCACGAAGACGGGGAGAACCGGCACGAGCAGCGACGTCGTCGTCAGGTAGCGCTCGCGCAGCGCGATGACGTGCGCGCCCCAGAGCGCGAACACCAGCTTGCCGGCCTCCGAGGGCTGGAAGTCGGTGACACCGAGGGGGATCCACTGCCGGGCGCCGTTGCGCTCCAGGCCGATGCCCGGGATCAGCACGAGCACCAGCAGGCCGATCACCACGAGCAGCGCGATGGGCGACCAGCGCCGCACCAGGCCCACCGGCAGCCGCATCGCGACCACCATCGCGCCCAGGCCGATGCAGGCCAGCACCAGCTGCTTGACGCCGGGGGCCCACGCCGGCTCGTCGGCCAGCGCCGCCTCGATGGCGGAGGCGGAGAAGACCATGACCAGGCCGATGAGCAGGAGCAGCCCGGCGGCGCCCAGCACCAGGTGGCAGCTGGTCAGCGGCCCGTCGAGCCACGCGGGGCCGGTCCAGCGGCGCGGCGGCGTGCGCGGCACCGCGGGGCGGGTGCGGCCGCGGGCGGCGCGCGCCTCGCGCAGCGGTCGCTCGGTGGTGGTCATCTCCCGGCCCCGAACGCCCGCACCGCGTCGGCGAAGGCGCGGCCGCGGTGCGCGTAGTCGCGGTAGACGTCCATGGAGGCCGCCGCCGGGGCCAGCAGCACCGTGTCCCCCGGCCGCGCGAGCCCGGCCGCGGCGGCGACGACCCGCGTCGTCGTCGCCTCGGCCGTCACACCCGTCCCGTCCATCCCGCCATCGTCGCCGCTCGGCACCTCCACCACCGGCACCGACGGGGCGTGTCGCGCCAGCGAGCGGGCCACCACGGCGCGGTCGCGGCCGAGCAGCACCACGCCGGCCAGCCGCGGGGCGACCGCGGCGACCAGCGGGTCGACGTCGGCGCCCTTGAGCAGCCCCCCGGCGATCCACACCACCCGCGGGTACGCCGCGAGCGAGGCCCCGGCCGCGTGCGGGTTGGTGGCCTTGCTGTCGTCGACGTAGTCCACCCCGTCGATCGTGGCGACGAGGACGTTGCGGTGCGCGCCGCCGGAGAAGCCGGCCAGCCCCCGGGCGACCGCCTCCGCCGGCACCCCGGCCGCGCGGGCCAGCGCGGCGGCGGCCAGGGCGTTCACGACGTTGTGCGGGCCCGGGACCGGCAGCCGGTCACGCTCGAGCAGCACCTCCCCCGCCGGGTCCGCGGCGAACGCGCGGTCGACCAGGGCGCCGTCGCGCACCCCGAGCTGCCCCGGGGCCGGCTCGCCGAGGGTGACCGTCACCGGCCGCGGGTGCGCCCCCACCAGGGCGGCGGCGACCGGGTCGCCCGCGTCGCCGACGGCGACGGGGGCGCGCTCGAGGATGCGGGCCTTGGCGTCGCGGTAGGCGGCGGAGGAGCCGTGCCAGTCGGTGTGGTCGTCGGCGACGTTGAGCACCGCGGCGGCGGCCGGGAACAGCGAGGAGGACCAGTGCAGCTGGAAGCTGGAGAGCTCGACGGCGAGCACGTCGTAGGCCGGGGTGCCGTCGTCCTCGCGGGCGGTGACCACCTCGACCAGCGGCCGGCCGACGTTCCCCGCGGCGACCGCCTTGCGGCCGGCCGCGAGCAGGATCGCCTCGAGCATGGTCACCGTCGTCGTCTTGCCGTTGGTGCCCGTGACGGCCAGCCAGGGCGCGGGGGCGCCGTCGGGCCCGGCGACGCGCAGCCGCCACGCCAGCTCCGGCTCGCCGACCACCTCGACCCCGCGCGCGGCGGCGTCGACCAGCAGCGGCGCGTCCGGGCGCCAGCCCGGGGAGGTGACGACGAGGTCCACGCCCGCGGGCAGCGCCTCCGTCGCCCCCAGCCACTCCGCGCCCGCGCCGGTCAGCTCGTCGACCGTGCCCGGCCGGGCGGCGTCGGTGAGCAGCACCCGGGCACCGGAGGCCAGCAGCACCCGCGCGGCGGCCGCACCGGAGACGCCGAGCCCGGCGACGAGGACGGTGCGGCCGGCGACGGCGGAGGGCCCGCTCACAGGCCCACGAAGCTCAGCCAGTCGGCGTAGAACAGGCCGAGACCGAACGCCACCGCCATGCCGGTGACCAGCCAGAACCGCACGATGACGGTGTTCTCCGTCCAGCCGGCGAGCTCGAAGTGGTGGTGCAGCGGCGCCATGCGGAACACCCGGCGGCGGGTGGCTCGGAAGAACGCCACCTGGATGATCACCGACAGCGTGACCGCGACGAACAGGCCGCCGAGGACGACGAGCAGCAGCTCGGTGCGGGTGACGATCGCCAGGCCGGAGAGCAGGCCGCCGAGCGCGAGCGAGCCGGTGTCGCCCATGAAGATG
Organism: Blastococcus carthaginiensis; assembly: GCF_030731085.1. NCBI lineage: Bacteria > Bacillati > Actinomycetota > Actinomycetes > Geodermatophilales > Geodermatophilaceae > Blastococcus > Blastococcus carthaginiensis. The sequence goes on from NZ_JASNFN010000021.1 coordinate 120,892, forward strand.
CGGGCCGGGCTGGTGTTCCACCACAGGAAGCCCAGGCACGCGCCCATGCCCGCCGCGGCGACGAGGGTGACGTCCAGCGGGTCGCGGACGGTGTAGCAGCCCTCGATCAGCTCGTTGGCGCAGTCGTGGGTGAACTGCCAGAACGAGATGACGATGTAGGAGGCCAGCACCATCGCCGAGGCCCCGGCGGCCAGCCCGTCCAGGCCGTCGGTGAGGTTGACCGCGTTGGAGAACCCGGCGATGAACAGGTAGGCCAGGATGACGAACGCGATCGGGCCGAGGGCCAGCGGTGCGATGTCGCGGACGTAGGAGACGACGGTGGAGGCGGGCTCCACGCCGTCGCCGTTCGGGAAGTTGATCGCCAGGATGGCGAACGTGACACCGACGACCAGCTGGCCGACCAGCTTGGCGGTCTTGTTCAGACCCAGGCTGCGGCGGTGCCGGATCTTGAGGTAGTCGTCGAGGAAGCCGACCGTGCCCATGCCGACCATGAGGAACAGCAGCAGCAGCCCGGTGGCGCTGAACCCCCAGCCGGACTCGCCGACGAACACCAGGTGCGCGGCGAGGTAGCCGACCACGGTGGCCCCGACGATGACGGTGCCGCCCATCGTGGGCGTGCCCTTCTTCGAGAGGTGGCTCTCGGGGCCGTCATCGCGGATCTCCTGGCCCAGGCCCTGCCGGCGGAACGCCCGGATGGCCAGCGGGGTCATCAGGATGGAGACGATCAGGCCGACCGCCGCCGCGATGAGGACGCTCCTCACTGCGCGGCACCACCCAGCAGGTCGGCCGCCAGGAGCTCCAGGCCGTGGGACCGGCTGGCCTTCACGAGGACGACGTCGCCCGGTCGCAGCACCTCCGACAGCAGCGCAAGGGCAGCGGCCCGGTCCGGCACGTGCACCGACTCCTCTCCTGCGCGCCGCCCCGCGGCGGTCGCACCTCCCGCTATGCCTACCGCATCGGCGCCCACCGCAACGACCAGGTCGACCCCGGCGGCGACCGCGTCCCGGCCCAGCCGTTCGTGCTCCGCGCCGGCGTCCGGCCCGAGCTCGGCCATGCCGCCCAGGACGGCGATGCGCCGCGTCCCGGCCAGCCCGGCCAGGGCGGCGAGCGCGGCCCGCATCGACTCGGGGTTGGCGTTGTAGGCATCGTTGACGACGGTCACCCCGTCGGCGCGCCGGTCGATCTCCATGCGCCAGCGGCTGCGCTGTTCCGCGGCCGACAGCGCCGCGGCGACGGCGGCCGGCGACAGGCCGACGGCCAGCGCCGCGCCCGCCGCCGACAGCGCGTTGGCGACCTGGTGCTCGCCGACGACCCGCAGCGCCACCGGGTGCCGCTCGCCGCCCGCGACGAGCGTGAAGCGGGCGCGGGCGCTCTCGTCCAGCACGACGTCCACGGCCCGGACCGCGGCCTGCTCGCTGCGGCCGGTGGTGAGCAACCGCGCCTCCGTGCGGGGTGCCATGCCGAGCACCCGGGCGTCGTCGGCGCTGAGGACGGCGGTGCCCTCGGCGGGCAGCGCCTCGACGAGCTCGCCCTTGGCCTGCGCGATGCCGTCGGCGGTGCCGAACTCGCCGAGGTGGGCCGATCCCACGTTGAGGACGACGCCGACCTCGGGGCGGGCCACCCGGCACAGGCGGGCGATGTGCCCCGGCCCGCGGGCGCCCATCTCCAGGACGAGGAACCGGGTGCCCGCGTCCGCGGAGAGCACGGTCAGCGGCAGGCCGATGTCGTTGTTGTAGGACCCGGGAGGGCTGACCGTGGGCCCGGCCGCGGCGAGCACCTGGCCGAGGAGGTCCTTGGTCGACGTCTTGCCCGAGGAGCCGGTGATGGCCAGCGTGCGCACGCCCCCGGCGGTCAGCCGCTCGTGCACGCCGGCGGCCAGCCGGCCCAGCGCCACGACCGGGTCGTCGACGACGACGCACGGGAGCGCCGGGTCCGGGCGGGTGGCCAGCGCGGCGACTGCACCGGCGTCCGCCGCCGCACCGAGGAAGTCGTGGCCGTCGACCCGCTCCCCCGCCACGGCGACGAAGAGGTCCCCGGCGGCGACGGCGCGCGAGTCCAGGGTGACCGTGCCGGTGACCGCGCCGTCCGGCGCACCCTCGAGCCGGCCCCCGGCGAGCTCGGCCACCTCGCTCAGCGACAGCCGGATCATGCCGGCGTCCCCGATGCGGCGAGCACCTCGCGCAGCTGCGTGCGGTCGTCGAAGGGGTGCACCGTGCCGGCGACCTCCTGGCCCGTCTCGTGCCCCTTGCCGGCCACGAGCAGGGTGTCCCCCGCCCGGGCCAGCGCCACCGCGGCCGCCAGCGCGGCCCGGCGGTCGCCGATCTCCAGCACCTCGGCGCGCCGGCCGGCCGGCACGTCCCGGGTACCGGTCAGCATCGCCGTCCGGATCGCCGCAGGGTCCTCCGAGCGCGGGTTGTCGTCGGTGACCACCAGCACGTCGCTGCCCTCGGCCGCGACCCGCCCCATCTCGGGGCGCTTGCCCGGGTCGCGGTCGCCGCCGCACCCCAGGACGGTGATCAGCCGGCCGGTGGTGGCCTCGCGCAGGGCGGCGAGCGCCGTCCGCACGGCGTCGGGGGTGTGCGCGTAGTCGACGACGGCGACGAACGGCTGGCCCGCGTCCACCGGCTCCATGCGCCCCGGCACCACGATCCCGGCGAGACCTGCGACCGCGTCCTCGACGGCGACGCCGACGGCGTCCAGCAGCGCCACGGCCAGGACGGCGTTGGCCACGTTGAACCGCCCGGGCAGCCGGACGCGCGCCGGCCAGCTGCGGCCGTCAGGGCCGTGCAGGGTGAACGCCGAGCCGCCGTCGGGCGCCGTCCGGACATCGCTCGCGGTCCAGTCCGCCGAGCCGGTGAGCGACACGGTGCCCGCGTCCGGCCGCAGCGCGCCCAGGCGGCGGCCGGCGTCGTCGTCGACGGTGACCAGTTCCACGGTGGCGCGGCCGTCGAACAGGAGGGCCTTGGCCTGGAAGTAGTCCTCCATGTCGCGGTGGAAGTCCAGGTGGTCCCGGCCCAGGTTGGTGAACCCGGCCGCGGCGAAGCGCACGCCGCCCACCCGGCCCTGCACCAGGGCGTGGCTGGAGACCTCCATGACGACGGCGTCGACCCCGGCGTCGGCCATGCCGGCCAGCAGCGCGTGCAGCGCCGGCGCCTCGGGCGTGGTGCGGATGCTGGGCAGGGCCGTGACGGTGCCGTCCGCAGCGCGGGTGCGCGCCTGCACCGTGCCGATCAGACCGGTGGCCCGGCCGGCGGCGGCGAGCCCCGCCTCGACCAGGTAGCTCGTCGTCGTCTTGCCGTTGGTGCCGGTGATGCCGAGGACGGTGAGCCGGCGGCTGGGCCCGCCGTAGACCCGGTCGGCGACCGCCCCGAGCACCTGGCGCGGTGCGTCGACGACGCAGACCGGCAGCCCGGTCGCCAGCGCGTCCGCGCGGCCCGTCGGGTCGGTGAGCAGCGCGACGGCACCGCGGGCGGCGGCGTCGGCCGCGAAGCGGACGCCGTGGGTCCGGGCGCCGGGCAGGGCCGCGTAGAGGAAACCCGGGGCCACCTCGCCGGAGGCCAGCGTGACCCCGGAGACCGCGACGTCGGCGCCGGGGCCCTCGGGCGGGCCGATCAGGTCGGCCAGCTCGGCGAGGGGCAGCGGGCGGTTCCCCGTGGGCCGCGGGGCCGTCCCGGGGTCGGTCGGGGTCACAGGGCTCCAATCTACCGGCGGGGACCTCCCGGCCAGCACTTCGCCGCGGGCCCGCGCGCGGCGGCCCCGCTGCGCGGGCCGGCCGCGCGCCCGCGCGTGGTCGGGGTCAGGGGGCGCCGGTGAGCCGAAACTCGGGGCGTGCGGTGCCCGAGGGCACGACCCCGTCGGCCATGAGCGCCGCCCGCATGACGTCGGCGAACACGGGCGCGGCGACCTGCCCGCCCTCGGCGGAGCTGGTGGGCCGCTCCAGGTCCACCGCGACGACGTACTGCGGGTCGTCGGCCGGGGCGAAGCCGACGAACGTGGTCACGTAGCCGCCTCCGGCGTAGCAGTTGCACTCGGGGTTGGCGCGCTGGGCGGTGCCCGTCTTGCCGGCCACCCGGAAGCCCTCGACCTGGGCCAGCGGCGCGGTGCCGCCCGGGCCGACCACGGCCTCGAGCATGTAGGCCACCTGCTCGGCGGTGGACTCGCTGACGACCCGGGTGCGGGCGGGTTCGGCGGGGGCCGCGGGCCGGCCGTCCGCGCCGGTCACCGACTGCACGATCCGGGGCTCCACCCGCACACCACCGTTGGCGATGGCCTGGTACATCGAGGCCATCTGCAGCGTCGTCATCGCCACGCCCTGGCCGATGGCCACGTTGGCCGCCCGGATGGCGCTCCAGTCCGCGGAGTCCTGGAAGATGCCGCCGCTCTCGCCGGGGAGCTCGATGCCGGTCTCCTCGCCGATGCCGAAGGCCCGCAGGTACTCCTCGAGCTTCTCGTCACCGACCTCGCGGGCCAGCATGATCGTGCCCACGTTGCTGGACTTGGCGAGGACGCCGGTGACCGTCCAGTCGATCGGGTCGTGGTCGTGCGCGTCGGTGACCACCCGGTCGCCCGCCTCGATGTGCCCGTCGACCGTCATGACGCGGTCCGGGGTGGCGTGCCCCTCCTCGATCGCGGCCGCCAGGGTCGCCGCCTTCATGATCGAGCCGGGCTCGAAGACGTCGCTCACCACGGGGTTGCCGAGCAGGCCGGGGTCGGTCGTGGAGTAGCTGCCGGGGTCGTACCCCGGGCAGGAACCCAGAGCCACCACGCGCCCGGTCGCGACCTCCAGGACCACGGCGGAGGCCCGGGTGGTCGCGCCGTCGGCGCAGGCCTGCGCCAGCCGCTCGTCGGTGACGAACTGCAGGTCCTGGTCGAGCGTGAGGGTGACGTCGCGGCCGTCCACGGCCTCGGTGACCTCGTCGATGCCCGACGGGATGGGGTGCCCGCCGCTGCCGACCTCCACCGTCCGCTGGCCCGCGGTGCCCGAGAGCTGCTCCTCGAAGACCTGCTCGATACCGGCGAGCCCCGCGCCCTCGCTGCCGACGAAGCCGACCACCTGGCCACCCACGGCACCGACCGGGTAGAGCCGCACCGGGTCGTCCCGGAGGTAGACGCCGGCGAGCTCGAGCGCCTCGACCGCGTCGGCCGTCTCGGGGACCAGCTGGGTGGCCAGGACGACGTAGCGGCTGTCGTCGGTGAGCTTCTCGGTGAGCTCGGGCACGGGGACGTCGAGCAGCGTGGTCAGCGCCAGCGCGGTGCGCGCCGGGTCGCGGACCACCGTCGGGTCGGCGACCACCTTGGACGCGTCGACCGTGTACGCCAGCGGGTTGCCGTCGCGGTCGAGGATCTGCCCGCGGATCGCCGCCAGGGGGATGGTGCGCAGCCGGTCCTGCTCCGCCGCGCTGGCGTAGGCGGCGCCGTCGATGCCCTGCAGCACCACGAGCCGCCCGACGACCAGCACCAGCAGGGCCACGAGCACCACCAGGCCCCACCGGTTGCGGCGGCCGCGCTGCTCGACCGACAGCCCGGCCCCGCTGCTGCGCCGGGTGCCGGGGGCGCGACGGGAGACGAACGGCCCGCTGTCCGCCCGTCCGATCGGGGTCGGGCGGGGGGTGCGGGGGCCGGGACCGCGGACGCTGCTCGGCACGGGTCAGTTCCCGCCCGCGGGGGCGGGGTCGGCGGCGGACTCGGGGGCGGGGCCGGCGTCGGTCGCGGGTGCGGGCGCCGGTGCCGGTGCGGTTTCGGGTGCCGGTGCCGGCGCCGGTGCGGGCTCCGGTGCCGGCGCGGGCTCGGGGGTGCCGCGCATCGCGGTCGTCCCGTCGTCCCCGAGCACCAGGTAGCCGGCGACGCCGGCCGGGACCAGGCCGGCGGCCTCGGCGGCCCGGGCGACGTCCGCGGGGGTGTCACCGGCGACGACGAGCTGCTCCAGGCGCTGCACCTCCTGGGCGCGCGCGGCGTTCTCGGTGCGCATCTGCGTCGCCTGGAGGGAGTCCACCGCGATGGCGGTGTTGAGCACCAGCAGCCCGAGGGTGGTGAGGGCGAGCAGCCCCACCACCAGGAGGACGAACGGCGCCTTGCGGGACCGCTCCGCGTCGCGGACCGGCCGGCGCGGCCGGGCGGCGGCGCCGGTGGGCACGAGCCGCAGCTCGGGGCGGGGGGTGGCCCGGCCGGTACCGCGCACCCCCGACGGCGAGGTCCGCGGCGCGGGGCCGGTGGCCCGGGTGGCGGCGGTGCGGGACGGCGCCGTCCGGGGAGGACTGGTGCGCACGGCCGCGGCGCGGGTCACGCCGCCCGCCGGATGCGCTCGGCCGCCCGGACGCGGGCCGACGCCGCCCGGGGGTTGCCGGCCGTCTCCTCCGGCCCGGCGGCCTCGCCACCGCGGGTGAGCAGCCGCAGCACCGGGCCGTGCTCGGGGAGCGGCACCGGCAGGTCCGGCGGGGTGCGGTCCGCCGCTCCCGCGGCCAGGGTCTGCTTCACGATCCGGTCCTCCAGGGAGTGGAAGGTGATGACCGCGACCCGGCCGCCCACGGCCAGGGCGTCGATCGCGGCGGGGAGGGCGCGCTCCAGTGCCCCGAGCTCGTCGTTGACCTCGATGCGCAGCGCCTGGAAGGTCCGCTTCGCGGGGTGGCCACCGGTCCTCCGGGTCGCGGCGGGGATGGCCTCGCGGACCAGCTCGGCCAGCCGGGCGGTGCCGGCGAACGGCTCGCGGGCGCGCTCGCGGTCGATGGCGGCGGCGATCCGGGAGGCGAACCGCTCCTCGCCGTAGACCCGCAGCACGCGCGCCAGCTCGCGGGGCGGGTAGGTGTTCACGACGTCGGCGGCCGTCCGGGGCGCGCCGGGGTCCATGCGCATGTCCAGCGGGGCGTCGGTGGAGTAGCTGAAGCCGCGGTCGGGCCGGTCGAGCTGGAGCGAGGAGACGCCCAGGTCGAACAGGACGCCCTGCACCTCGGCGATGCCCAGCCGGTCGAGCACCTCGGGGAGCTCGTCGAAGACCGCGGGGACGACCGTCACCCGGCCGGCGTGGCCGGCGGCCTCGATGCGGCGGGTCGCCTCGGCGCGCGCGTCGGGGTCGCGGTCCAGCCCCACCACGCGCAGGCCGGGGTGGGCCTCGAGCATGGCGAGGGTGTGGCCGGCCAGGCCGAGCGTGGCGTCGACCATGACCGCGCCGTCGGCGGCGCAGGCGGGGCCGAGCAGCTCGACGACGCGGTCCAGCAGGACCGGCACGTGCACCGGGGGCTGCGACGACCCGGGGGCCGCGGCAGGTCCGGTGCTGCTCATCGTCTGCTGCCTCTCGACTGGTCCTGGCCTCCCCGCGATGGTGCCGCGCCGCGCCGGGCGGCAGGGGGACGCGGCGGCGGGGGCGTGCGGGAGCGGGCGGGTGGGGCGCAGGGGGTGGGTGGGACGCGGAGCCGGGGTGGGGCGCGGTGGGGCCGGTGGAGCGGAGTGGGGCGGCGGGACGAGGGATCCACGGAGGTGTCCGGCCCCGCGGGTCCGCCTGGCGTCGGGGAAGAGCGTCAGGTGGGTCTCCGCGGGGCCGGTGGGGTCACCCCCCGCCGGCCGGGGCCGGCAGGTGCCCGCTGGTCCGTGCGGTCCTCCGTCGTGGGACCGAGCCGCGGGGAAGGCGGCTGGGGCCCGGTCCGGTCGAGCCGCGGGGAAGGCGGCTCGAACGGGTGCGGCGCGGGGGCCGGTGGGAGCGGGTGGGCGTTCCCGGGATCACGACAGCGTCGGCATCCCCTCGCTCTCCATGTCGGCGAAGGCGGCTTCCTGCTCGGCCACGTAGGCGTCCCAGGTCGCGGAGTCCCAGATCTCGAAGCGGGTGTCCACGCCCACCACGACCACGTCGCGGTCCAGGTGGGCGTACTCCCGCAGGCTCGCGGGGATGGTGATGCGGCCGGTCTTGTCCGGCTCGAGCTCGACCATCGAGCCGAAGCTCATGCGGGCGCGCATGCGGGCGCCGGCGGTGTCGGACGGGGCCATGGCGGCCATGGCGGCGCTCTGCTCGGCGACCCGGGCCATGGTCAGGCCGTAGATGCAGCGGTCCTGGCCCTTCTTGATCACCATGCCGTCGGCCACCTGGTCGCGGAAGCGGACGGGGAGGGCGAGCCGGCCCTTCTCGTCGAGGCGCAACTGGTAGCTGCCGACGAACACCGGATCACCCCCTGCATCGGTCCTCCCATGGCTCTGCAGCTCCCCGGACGGGACCCTGCCTCCCCACCGGCCGACACAGTAACCCACTAGCCCCCACTGGACACCACTCGAGGCCGTGTCGTGACCCACCACCCCCACCCGGCGTCCCCGCTCCGCCGGCGGGCGCGCGGGGCACCGTGATCAGCGACCGGGACGGGGTGTCGCGCGGCACGTACGGTGGAGCGGTGACGGAGGCGACACGGTCCGCCGACGGGACGGCCGACGCGTCGGTCGACGTCGCCGCGGAGGGCGCACGCATCGCGGCCTCGATCGGCCGCGTCGTGCAGGGCAAGGACCAGGTCGTCCGGCTGGCGCTGGTCGTGCTGCTGGCCGAGGGGCACCTGCTGATCGAGGACGTGCCCGGGGTCGGCAAGACGACGCTGGCCAAGGCGCTGGCCGGCTCCGTCGACGCCAGCGTGCGGCGCATCCAGTTCACGCCCGACCTGCTGCCCAGCGACGTGACGGGCGTGGCGGTCTACGACCAGGAGACCCGGGCGTTCGAGTTCAAGCCGGGCGCGATCTTCGCCAACGTCGTCGTCGCCGACGAGATCAACCGGGCCTCCCCCAAGACCCAGTCGGCGCTGCTCGAGTGCATGGAGGAGCGCCAGGTCACCGTCGACGGCGTCAGCTACGAGCTGGCCCGGCCCTTCCTCGTCATGGCCACGCAGAACCCGCTGGAGATGGAGGGCACCTACCCCCTGCCCGAGGCCCAGCGGGACCGCTTCACCGCGCGCGTGTCGATGGGGTACCCCGACCCGGCCGCGGAGCTCGCCATGCTGGACGACCGCTCGACGGCCGACCCGCTCACCGCCCTGCGCCCGGTGGCCGACGCCGCCCTCGTCCGGTCCCTGGTGGCCGCCGTGGGCCGGGTGCACGTCGCCGAGGCCGTCCGCCGGTACGTGGTCGCCCTGGTCGAGGCCACCCGCCGCTCACCGGACCTCCGGCTGGGCGCCTCGCCGCGCGCGGGCCTCCAGCTGCTCCGCGCCGCCCGCGCCTCGGCCGCGCTCGACGGCCGCGACCACGTGCTGCCCGACGACGTCCAGGCCCTGGCCGTGCCGGTGCTCGCCCACCGGCTGCTGCTCGCCGGCGAGGCGGTGGTCGCCCGGCGCAGCGCCGAGCAGATCGTGGCCTCGCTGGTGTCCTCCGTACCGGTCTCCCGCGGGCGCTGAGCGTGCGCGGCGGTCCCGACCGGGCCCTGGGCTCCCTCACGTCCCGCGGCCGCTGCCTCCTCGCCGGGGGCCTCGCCCTCGGGCTGGTCGGCGTGGTGCTCGGGGAACGGTCGCTCGTCCAGCTGGCCGCGTTCGTGCTCGTCCTGCCGCTGCTCGCCGGCGTCACCGTGGCGCGGGGGCGGTTCCGGGTCACCACCCGGCGCACCGTCACCCCGCAGCGGGTGCCGCGCGGCACGGCGGCCGACGTCGAGCTGCGGCTGCAGAACGTCGACGCGCGCCGCGGCGGGCTGTGGCTGCTGGCCGAGCAGCTGCCCGCGACGCTGGGGCGCCCGCACCGGTTCACGGTGGCCGGCCTCGCCCCCGGCGCCACGACCACCGTCCGGTACCGGCTGGTCGGCCGGCACCGCGGCCGCTACCGGCTGGGGCCGCTGCGGCTGTGGGTCCTCGATCCCTTCGGCCTGGTCGAGCGCACCGCCGTGGGGTCGGACACCGCGCCGCTGGTCGTGGTGCCCCGCGTCCGCCCGCTGGGCCGCGGGGGCCCGGGCGGCGGCAGCGGAGGGGGCGACGGCGCGCACCGCGCGTTCGCCGTCCACGGGGACGACGACGTCAGCATCCGCGAGTACCGGCGCGGCGACGACATGCGCAAGGTGCACTGGCGGGCCAGCGCGCGCACCGGCGAGCTCATGGTGCGGCTGGAGGAGCACCCCTGGCGCGCCCAGGGCACGCTGCTGCTCGACACCCGGGCCCGCGCCCACCTCGTCGCGCCCGCCCGGGACGCCGGCCGGCGGGTCCCCGGGCCGCCGGACGACCCGTCGCCGCCCGGCGACAGCTTCGAGTGGCTGGTCGAGGCGGCCGCGAGCATCGGGGTCGCCCTGGCCCGGCGGGGTGCGCGGCTGCGGGTGGTGACCGGCACCGACGACCCGGCGCCGGGGGCCGCCGGCGCCGCGCTCGGCGCCGAGGAACTGCTGGACCGGCTGGCCGTGCTGGGGGCCTCGCGGGCGCGGGACCTGTCCGACGCCGTGCCTGCCGCGTGCCGCGCCGCGGGCGACGGTCCCCTGGTCTGCCTGCTCGGCGCGGTGGGACCCGACGACGTCGCCGAGCTCGTGCGGCTGCGCCAGGGGCCGGTGCCCGGTCTCGCCGTGCTGCTGGACGTCGCGTCGTGGGGCGAACCGGGCCGGGGCCGGCGCGGCGCCACGGGCGCCGCGCTCGACGCCCTGGCGGTCCAGCGCGACCAGGCCGTCGCCGTCCTCGCCGGGGCGGGCTGGCGGGTCACCACCGCGTCGGCCGGCCAGGACGTCGGCGAGGTGTGGGCTGCGCTCATCGGGACGCCCGCGGGTGCGCCGGCATGAACCCGACCGACGTCCGGACCCCGGTCGCCGCCGCCGCGGCCACCCTGCTGGGAGCGCTGGCGCTCACCCCCGTGTTCACCAGCCGGGCCTGGGTGCCGCCGGTGGTGACCGTCGTCGTCGCCGTCCTCGCCGGTGGCCTGGCGCTGCGCGCGGCGGTGACCCGGTTCGCCGGCGACCGCGATCCCGGGCTGCTGGGCGCCGTGGCCGTGCCGCTCGGCCAGCTCGTCCTCGTGGTCTGCGTGCTCGCGGCGGTGTTCGTGCCCGACACCGCGCTGGCCGGGCTGCTGCCCACCCCGACGACGATCGCCCGGCTCGGCGAGGTCTTCGGCGCCGGCACGGCCGAGATCCGCGAGCAGGCCACCCCCGCTCTTCCGCTGACCGGCCTGCTCGCGCTCACCACGCTGTTCGTCGGGCTGGTCGCCGTCGTCGTCGACTCGCTGGCGGTCGCGGGCCGGCAGGCGGCCGTGGCCGGAGCGGCCCTGCTCGCGCTCGTGTGCGTGCCGGTGGGCACGGTCACCGGTGGCATCGGGCTGGTGGCGCTGGTCGGGCCGGCCGCCGGCTTCGCCGTCCTGCTGTGGGCCGACCAGCGCCGGGACCTCCCGGGCCCCACCGGCGGCGCGGGGGCAGCGGTGCGGACCGGCGTGGTCGCGGTGGCGGCCGGCGCCGTCCTCGGCACGGTGGTGCCCACCCTGCCCGAGGGCTCGTTCGCCACCGGGCTCGGCGGCGGGACCGGATCGGCGACGGGCACGTCGCTGGACCCGGCCGCGGAGCTGCGCGGGCAGCTGACCCTGCCCGAGCCCGTCCCGCTGCTGCGCGTGGGCAGCTCGGTCGAGGACCCGGGCTACCTGCGCGCCGTCGCCCTCGACGAGTACGAGCCGGCCGACGGCTGGTCGCTGAGCAACCTCGACGGCGAGACCTCGGTGGCCGACGACGGTTTCCTCGCCCCGCTCCCGGACCGCCAGCCCACGCGGCAGGTGACCGCCGAGGTGCAGGTCCTCGAGCACGACGACCGGTTCCTCCCGGTGCCGACCTCCCCGCTGTCGGTGCGCGTGGACGGCGAGGAGGCCGCGTGGCGCTTCGACGAGGCGACCGGCACGGTGTTCGGCCGGGGCGTGACCAGCGCGGGGCTCGCCTACGGGGTGACGGCGGTCGAACCGCGCCCCTCCGAGGAGCTGCTCGCGCGCGCCCTCCCCCCGCCGCCGGACGACCCGGTGCAGGAGCGCTTCGGCGCGCTGCCCGAGCTGGACCCGGCGATCGCCGAGCTCACGGCGGGGCTGACCGCCGGCGCCGCGACGCCCTACGAGCGCGTGCTGCGCATCCAGGGGTACCTCACCGACCGGGCCAACGGCTTCGTCTACAGCCTCTCCACCGCGCCCGGCACGAGCGGCGACGACCTGGTGGACTTCCTGCGGCTCAAGCGCGGCTACTGCGAGCAGTACGCCGGCGCCATGGCCGTGCTGGTGCGGCAGACGGGGCTGCCGGCCCGGGTGGCCCTGGGGTACACCCCCGGTGAGGTCCAGCCGGACGGCACCCGGCTGATCACGAGCGATGACGCGCACGCCTGGGTGGAGGTGTACTTCGACGGGATCGGCTGGGTGCCCTTCGACCCCACCCCGCTGGCGGCCGACCGCCAGGTCGAGCTCCCCTGGTCGCCGCGGACCACGGCGGAGGAGCGGGTCGACGCCGCCCCCGCCGTCCCGGCGCCCACGGCCGTGCCGCAGCCGGCGGTCCCGCGGACGGACCGGCTGCCGGGGGCGCTGCCCCAGGCCACCCCCCTGGCGGAGACCGCGACCGACCGGGGCCCGCTGCTGGTCACCGCGGGGGTGCTGGTGCTCGGCGCCGTCGTCGTCACCGCACCGGCCGGGGTGCGCGCGCTGCAGCGCCGCCGCCGGCTGGCGGGGGGTGACGCCGCCGGGCCGTGGGCCGAGTTGCGCGCCGTCGCCACGGACCTCGGCGTGCACCTGCAGGCCTCGTGGACGCCACGCCGGGTGGCCGAGGCCCTCGCGCTCACCCTGAACCGCGGCCCGGGCGGCCCGACGGCGGAGTCGGCGGTGGCGGCCGTGCGCCGGCTGGCCCGGGCGGAGGAGGCGGCCAGCTACGGGCGGCCGGGCAGCGAGCCCCCGGCCGCCGAGCTGCGGGCGGCGCTGCGGGCGGCCCGCCGAGGACTGCTCGCGGCGCGCCCCCGGTCGGTGCGGCTGCGGGCGCTGCTGTGGCCGGCCTCCCTCGTGGCGGGCACGCGGGCGTGGGCCGCGCGGTGGACCCGGGACGAGTCCGGCCGCCGTCCGGGGCGGACGGCGGCCGGGAACGCGGTGCGCGAGGGCTACTGGTCGTAGCGGCGGCGGAAGCGCTCCTCCAGCCGGTTCTTCATCGGCTGGCGCCCCCGCCGGCCGCCGCGGCCGGCAGCGGTCGAGCCGCGCGGCCCGGCCGGGCCGGGCGCCTCGACGGCACCGGTGGCCCCGCGGTAGTGCAGCACCCCGAGGGCGGCACCGCCGAAGGCGACCAGGAAGCCGAGGACCCCCAGCGGGACGGACTCGGCGACGGCGCCGGCGACCAGGACGGCGAGGCCGACCAGGACCAGCAGCCCGCCGAGCTGCAGTTTGCGGCGAGCCTTCTGACGGCGATCGCCGGTGCGGACCGAGGATGCGAACTTCGGGTCGTCATCGACGAGGGCGCGCTCGATCTGCTCCAGCAGACGCTGCTCGTGCTCGGAGAGCGGCACGTCGACCTCCAAATGGGCGGAGCCAGTTCCGTCGGAGGCTCCCGCCGACGGTGTCTCCGAGGATACGAGCCGATTGCACGTGGCGAAAGGCGACGCCTCGGCGAGCCGCCGAGCGCGTCCGGCGATCACTCCTCCGGGTGCAGCCCCGGGCGCATCGCCCCTGGTCAGCGGGCCGGTCGTCCGGACCCGCCTGAGGAGCCCAGCAGGGTGGCGGGGCGGACCGCGCCGGCACCGAACCGCCGGGCGGCCCGGTCGGCGGCCAGCTCCGCCTCCCGGCGGCCGTGCTCGCGGGCACCGAGCTCGAGCTGCCGGGGCGCCGAACCCGCCGGGACGAGCCGCTCGACCCGGACCCCGACCAGCCGGATGCGGGTCCGGTCCAGCCCCAGGGCGTCGTAGAGGGCACGGGCCGTGTCGTAGAGCTCCTGCCCCACGTCGGTGGGCGCCCCCAGGGTGCGGCTGCGGGTGATCGTGGTGAAGTCGGCGAAGCGGACCTTGATGCTGACCGTGCGGGCCAGCCAGCCGGTCGAGCGCAGCCGGCCGGCCGTCCGCTCCGCCAGGCGCAGCAGCTCCCGGTGGACCACGCGGGGGTCGTCGACGTCGGTGGCGAAGGTCTCCTCCGCCCCGGTCGAGCGCTCGGGCTCGTCGGGGACCACCCGCCGCGGGTCGCGCCCCCAGGCGAGCTCGTGCAGGTGGGTGCCCGCGGCGGCGCCCAGCGCCCGCTGGAGCGTCCTCGCCGGCACGTGGGCGAGATCGCCCACGGTGCGCAGCCCCAGCCGCAGGAGCGTCTCCTCCGTCTTCGGGCCCACCCCCCACAGCGCGCCCACCGGCAGCGGGTGGAGGAAACCCATGACCTCCGGGGGGCGGACGACGAGCAGCCCGTCGGGCTTGGCGTGCGTGGAGGCCAGCTTCGCCACGAACTTGGTGCCGGCCACGCCGACCGAGCAGGTGATGCCCTGCTCGTCGAAGACCCGGGCGCGGAGGAACTCGCCGATCTCCGCGGCGTCGCCCAGCCGGCGACCGGCACCGGCGACGTCCAGGAACGCCTCGTCCATGCTCAGCGGCTCGACCAGCGGGGTGACCGACCGGAACAGCGCCATGACCGCCCGGGACACCTCGGCGTAGAGCGCCATGTCCCCCGAGAGGACCGTCGCCGTCGGGCACAGCCGCAGCGCCCGCGCGGTGGGCATGGCCGCGTGCACGCCGTAGCGGCGGGCCTCGTAGGTGGCCGAGGTGACCACGCCGCGGTTGCCCGCCCCGCCGACGATCACCGGGGTGCCGGCCAGCTCGGGCCGCCGGCGCACCTCGACGCTGGCGAAGAAGGCGTCCATGTCGACGTGCAGCACGGTGCAGCCCTCCGCACGACCGACCTCCCGCGCCACGCCGCCCCCTCCGCACGTCGACCCCGGCATCGAACGCATGTTCGATGCCGGGGTCGACGATAGCGGTGCGGGAGGCCGTCAGCCGGCCGCGACCCGCTGCCGCTCGGCGTCCGTGCGGCTCGGCCACATCTTGGCGCCCAGCACGCCGCCCAGCGCCGCGGCGGTGATCCCCAGGCCCAGGCCCAGGACGGCCCAGCTCGCGCTGGCGGTCGCCACGTCGGCCACCTGGCCGGCGGCGACGTCGGGCAGGTTCGCCTGCTCGATGCCGGTCACGTCGGTGACGACGCCGGCGAGCGAGCCCAGCAGGGCACCGCCACCGAACAGGGTCAGGAAGACGATCGAGACCACCGTCAGCGCCCAGACCAGGATGCCGTGCAGCAGCCCGTCGCTGAACCCGCGCCAGATCGCGCTGGCGCCCGCCGTCAGCCCACCGAGGAACAGGGCGATCAGCCCGTTGATCCCGCTGATCCAGTCGGCGTTGTTCCCGGTGGCCCCCGGACCGACGTCCCACCAGCCCAGGGCCAGCGTGGCCAGCTGCAGCAGCAGGAAGGTCGGGACGGCGACGATCAGGCCGGCCCACACCGGGCCCCACCGGACCCGGTCGCGCCGGGGCGGGGCGGCGACGGCCGGGCCTGCCACCGGCGCCGTCGCGGTCGCCCCCTCGGCCGGCCGGTCGACCGTCCTCTCGCGGACGACGTTGTCCTCGAACGTGGTGTCGGTACGCGTACGACTCTCGGTCACGGGTGATCTCCTCCGGTCGTCGTGCAGTTGCCTCGCTGCGGGGCGCGGTGCCACGTCCCGCACCCTCGTGGGTGCCCGCTGGAGCCCCGGCCGCCCACGTCGCCCGGCCAGCCGTGACCGGATCGTCACATTCCCGCCCGGGCCGTTCCGGGAGCGCCCGACAGCTCGTGGTCCCGGGGCAGAACCGCTGGTGGGAGTGCAGGTGTCAACGCATCACGCGGGAGGTACAGCACCGTCCGGGGCCGCCGCACGGCGGTCCGCACCGACAGGAGCGGAGGAGCCCATGGCGCTCGACGACGAGATGACCAGCACGGACGGCGGAGCCGACGGCGGCGCCGACGGCGGCGCCGACGGCGGCGCGCACGGCCCGGCCGACAGCAGCGCGGGCCCGGCCGACCACGGCGCGGCCGGTTCGCCCAGCGGTCACGACGGCG
>NZ_JASNFN010000022.1:0-11661 GCF_030731085.1 Blastococcus carthaginiensis
GGGACTGCTGCACGGATCGGTGACAGGTTGGGTCAGGCGGCCTGAGCTGCCGGTGTGTAGATGATGGTCTCGTACTCGATGGGGGTCAGTCGACCGAGGCCGGCTTGCCGACGTCGGCGGTGGTAGGTGCGTTCGATCCAGGTGACGATCTCGATGCGCAACTGCTGGCGGCTGGCCCAGGAGCGGCGGTCGAGCACGTTCTTCTGCAGCAGCGCGAAGAAGGACTCCATGGCGGCGTTGTCCCCGGCTGCACCGACCCTGCCCATTGACCCGGACAGCTGATGCCGGTTGAGGGCCTGGACGAACTTCCGGCTGCGGAACTGCGATCCGCGGTCCGAATGCACGATGCAGCCGGCGACCTCGGCACCGTCGGCGGCCCGCCGGGCGACGGCATTCTCGATCGCGGTCACGGCCAGCCGAGACTTCATCCGTGAGTCGATGGAGTAGCCGACGATCCGGTTGGAGTGCACGTCCTTGACCGCGCACAGATAGAGCTTGCCCTCGGCCGTGCGGTGCTCGGTGATGTCGGTCAACCACAGCTGGTTGGGTCCGGCCGCGGTGAACACCCGCTGGACTTGGTCGTCGTGCACGGGAGGTCCGGGCCGGCCGCTCTTGCCCCGGCGCGGCTTGCCGAACGCGCTCCACCAGCGGTTGGCCGCGCAGATCGCCCACGCGGTGCGTGCGGCCATCGGCTGCCCGCTGGCAGCGGCCTCATCGACGAGGAACCGGTAGCCGAACTCGGGGTCGTCGCGGTGGGCGTCGAACAGCGCGTTGGCCCGGTAGGCCGCGACCAGTTCGCTGGTCGTGACCGGGGCGGCCAGCCACCGGTAGTAGGGCTGGCGGGCGATCTTCAGAACCCGGCACGTCACCGTCACGGGGATCCCGTCGACGGCGAGTTCACGGACGAGCGGGTAGATCATTTTCCCGGCAGGTTCGCCTGGGACAGGTAGGCCGCTGCCCGGCGCAGGACCTCGTTCTCCTGCTCCAGCAGCCGGATCCGCTTGCGGGCCTCACGCAGGTCGACGTTCTCGGCCGCGGTGGTCCCGGGCTTGACGCCCTCGTCGACGTCGGCAGCCTTCATCCAGTTCGTCAGACACGACTCGCTGATCCCGAAGTCAGCCGCGATCTGCTTCAGGTGCTGGCCCGGCTCACGGTTGCGAGCGACGCTCACGACGTCGTCGCGAAACTCCTTGGGGTAGGGCTTGGGCACGGCGAACATCCTTCCAGCGGCGCCTCGCGGCACCACAGATCAGATGTCACCTACTCGTGCAGCAGTCCCTAGCTCTCTAGCCAGGACGGCGCACGTATCGTCGCCGACCTGACGCCGCCCACTGTCGTGGCGCCGCGACTGGGCGCCCCTGAGGTGAACCACATGCCAGGGGCGCGGCAGACAGGTCCGACAACCGGATGGAAGTTCTCGGCCGACTACACCCCCTCGTCCAAGGTCGGTGTTGCCCCGCCCTGTGAACCCGCCTATGTCCGCGAAGTGGCTCGTCACCGAGCCTCGGACACGCCTTGGGGGGGACGACTTGGAGCCCTACGGACACCTGTGGCCCGACGCGGAGGACCGCACCCGGGCCGCCACGGACGGTCTGATATCCGCAGCACTCGACGATATTGCGGACTCTCTGCGGACCGGACGACGCTGACAGGCGTCTGAGCAGCAGGTTTAGCAGCCGTCAGACGTTGAAGCGGAACTCCACGACGTCACCGTCGGCCATCACGTAGTCCTTGCCCTCCATGCGCACCCAGCCCTTGGACTTGGCCTCGGCCATGGAGCCGGCCTCGACCAGCTGGTCGTAGCTGACGATCTCGGCCTTGATGAAGCCCCGCTGGAAGTCGGTGTGGATGACGCCGGCGGCCTGCGGGGCGGTGGCGCCGACCGGGATCGTCCAGGCGCGGGCCTCCTTCGGTCCGGCGGTGAGGTAGGTCTGCAGCCCCAGGGTGCGGAAGCCGACCTTCGCGAGCTGGTCGAGGCCCGGCTCGTTCTGCCCGATCGACTCCAGCAGCTCGGCGGCCTCCTCGGCGGGCAGCTCGATCAGCTCCGACTCGGTCTGCGCGTCGAGGAAGATCGCCTCGGCCGGGGCCACCAGCGCGCGCAGCTCGTCGAGCACGGCGGCGTTGCCGAGCTCGTCGGCGTCGACGTTGAAGACGTAGAGGAACGGCTTGGTCGTGAGCAGTGTCAGCTCGCGCAGCGGCTCGGGGTCCACGCCGGCGGAGAACAGCGTCTTGCCGCTGTCGAGCACCTCCTGCGCGGCGACGGCGGCGTCGTGCAAAGCCTTGCGGTCCTTGTCCTTGCGCGACTCCTTCTCCAGCCGCGGGATCGCCTTCTCCAACGTCTGCATGTCGGCCAGCACGAGCTCGGTGTTGATCGTCTCGATGTCGTCGGCGGGGCTGACCTTGCCCTCGACGTGCACGACGTCGGGGTCGGTGAAGACGCGGATGACCTGGCAGATCGCGTCGCTCTCGCGGATGTTCGCCAGGAACTTGTTGCCCAGCCCCTGGCCCTCGCTGGCGCCGCGCACGATGCCGGCGATGTCGACGAAGGAGACCGTCGCCGGGATGATCTTCTGGCTGCCGAAGATCTCGGCCAGCTTCGCCAGCCGCTCGTCCGGCACGCCCACCACACCGACGTTCGGCTCGATCGTCGCGAACGGGTAGTTCGCCGCGAGGACGTCGTTCTTGGTCAGGGCGTTGAAGAGCGTCGACTTGCCGACGTTGGGCAGGCCGACGATCCCGATGGTGAGACTCACGGGATACCAGCCTACGGCGCCCGCGGCCGGAGTCCCGTGCCCGCCGCGGCCCGCGCCGGTCAGTCGGTCGTGTCGGGGCTCTCGGGTGCGACGGAGCCCGTCGGCGGCGCTGCGCCCGTGGGCACGGCTCCGGACGGGGCCTCCGGCGTCCCGGCCTCCACCTCGCAGGCGTCGATGCTCGTCTGCAGCCGCCGCTGCAGGGGCTGCAGCTCGCGGACGATCTCGTCGAGCCGGGTGGCGTTGAAGTCGGCGATCGCCTCGCCCAGCTCGTCGATGAGCTGGGCGATGTCCTGGGCCGCGTTGACGGCGCGCAGGCAGTCGTCGTCGATCGTCACCTGCCCCGTCGCTCCGCCTTCCTCCCCCGCCCCGCGGTCCGGGAACGCCGGCAGCGCGGCGTCCGGGTTCGTCGGCACCGGCGCCGCCACGAGCACGTTGCCCTCGCTCAGCAACCCGACGAGGACGACGCCCACGACCAGGCCGCCCAGGAAGGCGCCGGCCCGTCCCCACCACCGCAGCACCCGCCGCCACCCCTCCTGGGGCACCGGTGACCTCGTGCCGGGTTCGGTCATGGTCGGACCTCCGCTCGCCGGGCAGGCGCGTCCGCCCCCGGTTACCCTCCGCGTGCGGTGCCAACCGGGGATCGGCCAGGGTGGAGGCCAGGTGCACGGTCGGACGACGTCTCCCCCACCGCCGGCATGATGACCGGCGGTCGGCAGCCCACGCGCGCGGCGGGACCGTTCCGCCTGCTCGCGGCCGCCTACCGCAGCACCGTCGTGAAGGCCCGCTGGTTCGTCGTGCTGGCCTGGATCCTGATCACCGTGTGGGTCTCGGCGGCCCTGCCCACGGCGAGCGGCGGCGGCGGCATCGGCTCGCTGGTCCCGTCCGACAGCCCCGTCGTCCAGGCGCAGGAGCGCAGCCTGCGGCTGTTCCGGCTCCCGGTGCTGTCCGACACCTCGGTGGTGGTGCACGACCCGGGCGGCCTGAGCGTGCTGACGCGCGCCGACGTGGCGCTCTGGGCCCTGTCGTTCACCCAGAACTACCTGGACGGCACCGTGCCCTACGGCCGCGGGAACATCGCCGCCGCCGTCCCGATCCCGACCGGCACCTCCGACACCGCGGTCACCTACCTCTACGTCACGCCGTTCACGTCCCTGTCCCAGACGACGGCGCTCGCCCGCCAGTACGCCGCGCACTTCGAGAACCAGCCCGGCGTGCAGACCTACGTCACCGGCGTCGTCCCGGCCCAGATCCAGCAGGTGTCCTACCTGCAGTCCCGGATCCACGTGTTCGAGGTCGCCACACTGGTCCTCATCGCCGTCGTGGTGGGCCTGGTCTTCCGGTCGGTCGTCGCCCCCTTCGTGGTGCTGTTCACGGCCGGGCTCGGCTACCTGGTCGCCATCCGCAGCCTGGGGGTGCTGGCCGCGGGGTTCGGCTTCTCCCTGCCCGACCAGGTGCAACCGCTGATCGCCGCCCTGCTCATCGGCGTGATCACCGACTACTGCGTGCTGTTCTTCTCCGGGCTGCGCCGGGAGCTCGACCGGGGCCTGCCACGCCTCGAGGCGGCCCGCGCCGCCGTCGCCGTCGAGGGCCCGATCATCGCCGTCGCCGGCATCACGGTCGCGGCGGGGACGGCCGCGCTGCTGGCCGCCGACTACGAGCTGTTCCGTGCCTTCGGGCCCGCCCTGTCGCTCACCGTGGTCATCGGGGTCGTCGTCTCCCTGACCCTCGTGCCGGCACTGCTCGCCATCCTCGGCCGGTGGCTGTTCGTGCCCCGCTCCGCGCGCCCCCGGCGGGAGCCCTCGACCCGCGGTGCCGGTCCGCTGGTCCGGATCGTCGTCAGCCGCCGCGGCGCGGCGGTGGCGGCCTTGCTCGGGACCGCCGTCCTGGTCGTGGCCGCCCTCCCGCTCGGCTCGCTGCGCCTGGACCTGTCGTTCACCGGCGGCCTGCCCAGCGACGACCCCGTCAGCCGCGGCGCCGCCGTGCTCGAGGAGGCCGGCGTCCGCGGCGTGGTGGCGCCCACGGAGATCATCCTCGAGCGACCGGGGATCGCCGAGGACCGTGCCGCGCTGGAGTCCGTGCAGCGCGCGCTCGCCGCCCAGCCCGGCGTCGCCACGGTGCTCGGTCCGGCCCAGAACCCGCTCCCGAACAGCTACGGGGTCGTCTTCTCCCAGGACGGCGACGCCGCGCGCTTCGTCGTCGTCCTGGACAGCGACCCGCTGGCCGCGGGAGCCATCGCCGACCTGCGGCGCCTGGAGGACCGGCTGGACCCGCTGCTCGCGGACGCCGGGCTCGGTGACGCGGAGGTGCTGGTGACCGGTCAGACCGCGATCGCCGCCGAGCTCGCCCAGATCACGCGGGACAACCTCCGGTACACGCTGCTGGCGGCGCTCGTCGTGGAACTGCTGGTGCTCGTCTTCTACCTGCGGGCGCTGGTGGCCCCCATCGCCCTGCTCTTCACCAGCGCCCTGAGCGTCGCCGCGGCCATGGGCCTGACCGTGCTGGTGTTCCAAGGGTGGCTCGACGACCCGGGGTTGACCTTCTACGTGCCCTTCGCCACCGCCGTCCTGCTGCTGGCACTCGGCTCGGACTACAACGTCTTCGCGGTCGGCTCCATCTGGGAGGCCGCGAACCGGTTGCCGCTGAGCAAGGCGATCGCGCTGGCCATGCCCGCCACCGCGCGCGCGATCAGCGCCGCCGGGGTGATCCTCGCGACGACGTTCGCGATGGTGGCGATCATCCCGCTGGACACCTTCCGGCAGATCGCCTTCACGATGAGCGTCGGCCTGCTGATCGACACCTTCCTCGTCCGGCCGGTGCTCACGCCCGCGCTGCTCACGCTCCTCGGCCGATGGTCCAGCTGGCCCAGCCACCGCATCCGCACCGAGGTGGTCTCGCGCGAGGAGCTGCGCGACACCGCCGAGACCGCGGCCCGTTCCCCCAGCGGCCGGCGGGTCGGCGAGCAGACCCTGGAGACCGCCGGGCGATGAGCACCGCGACGCAGAGGTGGACGGTGCGACGGCCGCGACGGTCGACGCTGCTCCTGGCCGCGAGCGTGGCCGTCGGCGTCCTCCTGCTGCTGTGGGGCGCCGACCGGCTGGCCCGCTGGGCGGCGGAGGGCCTGCTGGCGCGCAACGTCCAGCTCGCCACCGGCGTCCTCACCCCGCCGGAGGTGGAGGTGCACGGGGCGTTCTTCCTGCCCCAGCTGGTCGCCGGGCGGTACGAGCGCGTGGAGATCGTCGTCGAGGACCTGCGCGCCGGCCCGTTGCGCATCGAGCGCGTGGAAGCGGAGCTGACCGGCGTCCACGTCCCGTTCCACGACCTGCTCACCCAGGACATCGACACCGTCTACCTGGAGCGGACCCGCGAGGTGGCGACGCTGACCTACGAGGACCTGAACACCTACCTGGAAGCGACGGGGCGTCCGGTGCGCCTGGACGGGCGACCGGACGGGGAGGCGCTGCTGACCGGGTCGGTCGAAATCCTCGGGCGCCGGCTCTCCGCCTCAGCGCGAGCCGTCATCGAGGCCGAGGACGGGGACCTCGCGGTGCAGCCCACGCAGGTGGACACCGCCACCTTCCTGGACGACGCGAGCCGGTTGCTGCTGCGGCAGCGCTTCACCGTCGTCATCCCCATGGACCCGCTCCCGTTCGGCCAGGAGCTGACCGACGTCGACATCGGCGAGGAGCGCATCACCGTCGAGGCCGGGGGCACCGGCGTCCTCCTCAGGCCCTGACGACGATCAAGTGACCCAGGTCACAGTCGCGTGACGTTCCGGCCGCTGCGGCGCGGCGTGGTAGCGACCGACCTAGCCTCGAATCATGGCCACCACACACACGCGAAGGCTCACCCGCGGGGCGCTCGCCGCGGGTGCAGTGCTGCTCTGCCCTCTCGCGGGATGCTCGGGTACCGAGCCGAACACGGGCACGTCCGTCCTCGAGGACACCGGCGCCGCCGCGTCGACGGCGAGCTCGGCCGCGGGCGCCGTCGGCGAGGCCGTCGACTGCTCCGGGACCTCCTGCTCGGTGACGCTCGGCGCGGACTCCGAGTCGGTCGAGATCCTCGGCACCACGGTGTCCTTCGGCGGCGTCCAGGACGGCGAGGCGACCTTCAGCGTGGGCAACCAGGAGGTCTCCTGCACCGAGGGCCAGACCGTCGGGGCCGGTCCCTTGTCGATGGAGTGCACCACGGTGTCCGCCGACAGCGTGACCTTCACCGCCTCCCTGGGCTGACGCCCCCGCGGGCGCCTCCCCCCTCCGGGTGAGGCGCCCGCTCCAGCAGCCGGTCGCATCGGCCGACGACGGAGGTGTGGGCAAGCACCGGACGGACACCGAGCAGCAGATCGCCGACCTCCTGCAGACGGCCAAGAAGTCGCTGCGCCTCTCCGTGGCGTTCCTGTCGCGGCTGGACGGCACCAGCCAGCACCTCGAGGTGGTCGAGTCGTCGGTGCCCTTCCTGTTCCAGGAGGGCGTCACCCAGGCGCAGGAGACGACGCTGTGCCAGGCGGTCCTGGACCGCAAACTGCCCGCGGTGATCCCGAACCTCAAGGACTTCCCCGAGGCGATGAAGCTGCCGGCCGCGCGCATGCCGCGGATCCGCAGCTTCGTCTCGGTGCCGGTGACGCTGTCCGACGGCACCCTCTACGGCACCTTCTGCGCCGCGGGGCTGACCTCCGACAAGGACCTCAGCAAGCGCGACCAGGCGCTCATGGACGTCCTCGCGTCCGCCGCCTCGGTGATCATCGAGCCGCAGGTCAAGGAGGAGCACCGGCGCACGGACATCGAGCGACGACTCCTCCCCCTCGTGGCCGCCGGCGGACCGGTCGTCGCGCTGCAGCCGATCGTCGACCTCGCCACCGGGGCCCGAGTGGGCTCGGAGGCGCTGAGCCGGTTCCCCGGCGAGTGGCAGAAGACCCCCGACGTCGTGTTCGAGGAGGCGCACAGCATCGGCCTCGGTGACGAGCTCGAGCTCCTCGCCCTGCGCCGCGCCGCCGACCTCCTGCACGGCAGCGAGGGCTACGTCGCGATGAACGTCTCCCCCGGCACACTCCTGACGCCGGAGTGCGCCGCGCTCCTCGCGGAACTGCCCCTGCACCGCATCCTGCTGGAACTCTCCGAGCACGACCCGGTCGAGGACTACGACGCCCTCGCCGCGACCCTCGCCCCCTTCCGGGCGGCGGGCCTGCGCCTGGCCATCGACGACGTCGGCGCCGGCTTCTCCTCGCTCCGGCACATCGTCGTCACCTCGCCCGACGTCATCAAGATCGACCGCAGCATCGTCAGCGGCCTGGACACCGATCCGGTGCGCACCGTGCTGGTGCGCTCCCTGGTGGACTTCGCCGGCGGGCTGCAGGCTCGCGTCGTCGCCGAGGGCATCGAGACGGCGACGGAGGCCGACGCGCTGCGCTCCCTCGGGGTCGACTACGGCCAGGGCTGGCACTTCGGGCGGCCGGCCGTGCCCGAGGCGCAGCCGCCGGCTGCCGTGCAGCCAGGAGCCGTGCAGCCGGATGCCAGGCAGCCGGATGGCAGGCAGCCGGACTGTGGCGAGCCGGCGCGCGCCGGCGGCGTTCCCCGACCCCGGTCGGAACGCCCGCACGTGGCTGCCGACCGGGCGTGACCGGTCAGCCCGCCCGGGATCGCTCGGGTTCTTCGGTGATGCGAGGGAGGATGAGGATCTCGGTGCCGTCGGGGCGGTAGGTGTGCCATCGGCCGTCGGCGTCGCGGACGATGGTGAAGCCGTGGTGGATCTTGGTGTGGTGGCGTTCGCACAGCAGCGCGCAGTTTCCGAGGTTGGTCTGGCCGCCGTCGATCCAGTGGACGAGGTGGTGGACGTCGCACCAGTGGGCGGGGGCGTGGCAGCCGGTGAACACGCAGCCGCGGTCGCGGGCCTCCAGGGCGCGGCGCAGCGGGGGTGGGGAGACCCGTTGGCGGCGGCCGTAGTCCAGGACTTCGCCGTCGGGGCCGATGACGATGCGGCTGATGCCGCCGTCGCAGGCCAGCCAGCGGGCGCGGGCGGCGGAGATGATGGTGCCGAAGCCGGTCTGGGCGGCGCCGGGGCCGGCCGCGGCCGGGTCGATGAGATCCTCGAGGTCCACTCGGACCACGACGTGTGGTTTGTGGGTGCGCAGGATCGGCAGACCGCCGGCGGCCAGGGCGTTGTCGGCCAGTTGGACGAGGGCGTCGGCGGACTGCTGGGCGCGGGTGCGCAGGTCCCCGGCGGGCCGGGAGGCCTGCACGATGGATTCCACGGCGGTCTGGAACTTCTCCCCGCCCACGGCGTCGAGTTGGCCGCGGAAGGACAGCGACCCGTCGGCGTGCTTGACGAAGGTCAGCGACCGGCCCTCGGTGGGGTCGGGTTCGGGCCCGTCGGGGTCCAGCCGGGCCAGGTAGTGCTTCATGACCTGGCGCAGCTCCTCGTGCGGCCGGGTGGCGGCGACCTCGGCCAGGGCGGCATCGACGCCGGCCAGGTCGACCTCCTGGGCTGCGGCGGCGGCCAGCTTGCCCGGTGCGGCCACCGGGGCGATCACCGCCAGCGCCTCGGCGGGCACCGCCCCGGTCGCGGCCGCCGCGGCGACCGCGGGCAGGGCCTCCAGGGCGCGCCCGGCGGCGACCAGCCGCTTGGCGGCGGGGTCCGGCAGCCGGGCGTGCCCGCGCAGCCAGGAGGCCATCGTCTTCTGCCCGTCGTGCTCAGCGGCGCCGGTCAACTCGCCCTGGCGGACGGTGCGGGCGACCTCGGCGGTCAGCCGGTTACCGGCCACCAGCAGGAGGCCCAGCCGGTCGATCAGCTGCGGCCCGAACGCAGCCGTCAGGTCCTGGGCGGCCAGGTCGTCCAACGCGGCGGCCAACCGGGCGATCGCATCGGCCGCACCTATCGAACACATGTGCGAATACTACCGCTGATCGACGACAGTCGCACCACGAATCCCCAGCTCAGTGGGCTGTCCACAGATGCAGACACGGCCTTGACACCGGCCCTGGTCAACGCCCCAGGAGTGGCAACGGGCCGCGCCCGACGCCGCCCCGTCAGCGCCCCAGGGGCGGCAGCAGGCCACGCTCGACGGCGACCAGCACCGCCCGCGTCCGGTCGTCCACGCCGAGCTTCGCGAACACCCGCAGCAGGTGGGTCTTCACCGTCGCCTCGCCGATGAACAGTTCCCGCCCGATCTCGGCGTTGGTCAGCCCGCGCGCCACCCCGCGGAGCACCTCCAGCTCGCGCGCGGTGGGCGCGTCGGCCGCCGGCGCCCGCATCCGCGACACCAGCCGCGCCGCGACCGGGGGCGCGAGCACGGTCTCCCCGCGCGCCGCCGCCCGGACGGCGTCCGCGAGCTGGGGCAGCGGGACGTCCTTGAGCAGGTAACCGGTCGCTCCGGCCTCGACCGCCCGCACGATGTCGGCGTCGGTGTCGTAGGTGGTCAGCACGAGCACGCGGACGCCGGGGTGCGACGCGGCCAGCTTCTCCGTCGCCGTCGCGCCGTCCATCCGTGGCATGCGCAGGTCCATGAGGACGACGTCCGGCGTCGTCCCCGCGACCACGGCCAACGCCTCGAGACCGTCACCCGCCTCCCCCACCACCGAGAGGTCGTCCTGCGCGTCCAGCCACCCGACCAGTCCCCCGCGGACGACGGGGTGGTCATCCACCACCACGACGCGGATCACGGGCCGGGCACCCGCACCGTCACCCGCGTGCCGGCACCCGGCGAGGACGCCACGTCCAACTCACCGCCCACCGAGACCACCCGCCCGCGCAACCCGTCGAGCCCCGACCCCCGGGCGTGCGCGGGGTCGAAGCCCACGCCGTCGTCCTCCACGTGCACCGACACGTGGCGAGCGTCCCCCTCCCCCACGGCGGAGATCCGGATCGCCACGCTGCTGGCGTCGGCGTGCCGGCGCACGTTGGTCAGCGCCTCCTGCGCGCCGCGGAGCAGCACGACCTCCTCGTCGCGGCGCAGCGCGACCCCGCCGTCCAGCGCGGAGGTGTCCACCCGCACCGCCAGCCCGGTCTCCCGGCCGAACCGCTCGGCGAGCCGGGCCAGCGCCTCGACCAGCGTCGAGCCCTCCAGCGCGACCGGCGCGAAGGCGGCGACCACGGCCCGCGCCTCCTGGAGGTTGTCCCGGGCCACCTCCTCGATGAGCGCCAGCCGGTCGCGTGCGGCGTCGGCGCCCTCCGGCAGCTGCGCGGCCGCGGTCTGCGCCAGGACGACGATGCTCGTGTAGCCCTGCGCCAGGGTGTCGTGCACCTCGCGGGCCAGCCGCTCCCGCTCGGCCAGCACCCCGCGCTCGCGCTCCGCGGTGGCCAGCTCCGCGCGGGTGCGCTCCAGCGCGCGGATCAGCAGGGCGCGCTGCCGGCTCTGCTCGAGCACCTGGAAGATCCAGAACCCCATCGCGAGGCTGAACGTCAGGCCGACCAGCGTCTGGGCGGGGCCGGACAGCGGCTCGTCGCCGCGCGTCCACGACACGAAGGGTCCGACGGTGCTGGCCGTGGCGAGCGCGAGCGTCCAGAGAACCCCGCGGGTGACGGTCTCGGAGAGGAACCACACCTGCGCGTAGCCGAGGAAGAGCAGGAACAGCAGCGAGGGCTCGAACCAGGCCAGCACGCCGAAGACCAGCACCAGCACCGCGAGGTAGGCGCTGGCGCGGCGCTCGTCGCGGGTGACCAGCGCCGGGGCGCCGAGGAGGGCGTAGGCCGCGGCCAGCACACCCAGCGGGACCAACAGCACGGCCAGCGGCGCCTCGAACGGCGAGAGCGCGATGGTCACCACGGCGATGGTCACCAGCAGCGCGAACACCACGTGCAGGCCGAGGACGGTGAGCCGCCATCCGCGTTCGGACAGCGGCGGGGGGGGGGGGGGGGCCCCCGGGGGGGGGGGGGCCCCGGGGCCGGGGGGGGGGGGGGGGGGGCCCCCCGCCCCCCC
>NZ_JASNFN010000023.1:0-114164 GCF_030731085.1 Blastococcus carthaginiensis
CCCCCGGGCCGCCCGCGGAGGGTCCGCCCCAGCCCGGGTCGGGACCGGGGGGGGCCGCCGTCGTCCTCCTCGTCGGGAGGGACGACGGCGGCCCGGGTCGGGCGGTCGGTCACCCCTCTGCCCGGCGCCAGCGGAACGTGCGCACGCACACCACGGCACCGATGATCACCCACGCGGCCAGCACCAGGGCGATCCGGCCGTGCTCCCAGCTGCCTGCGGCCTCGGCGACCGCCGCCTGGTCGGGCAGGAACGCCGAGCGCATCCCCTGGGTCATCCACTTCAGCGGGAAGAGCGCGGCCACCTGCTGCATCCAGCCCGGCAGCTCGGCGAAGGCGAAGAAGACGCCGGAGAAGAACTGCAGCACGATCGCGACGGCCGAGACGCTCGTGGTCACCGACTGCGCGCTGCCCCGCATGGCCGACACCGCGATGCCCAGCACCGTGCCGGCCAGGGCGCCGAGCCCCGCGACCCACGCGAAGGCGAGCCAGTGTGCCAGGTCCACCGGCATCGGCACGTCGTAGCCGTACCGGGCCACCGGAAGCAGCAGCGCCAGCTGCGCGGCCGTGGTGACCAGCACCTGACCGGCCTTGCCGCCGAAGTAGGCGACCGGCGGCGTGCCCAGCAGCTGCAGCCGTTCCAGCTGACCCGTCTCACGCTCGGCCGCGATGGCGGTGCCGACCGCCTGGAAGCTGGTCAGCATGATGCCGGTGGCCGCGATGCCGGCCAGGAAGTACTGCGGGAACGGCACGTCGCCGGGCAGCACGTCGCCGCCGAGCACCGCCCCGAAGATCACCATCATCACGACCGGGTAGGCGAACGAGAACACCACCTGCTGGCGCTCGCGGAAGAACAGCCGCAGCTCCAGGCCGACGCGCGCCCGGGCTATGGAGAGCGCGGACGGCGGGGCGGGGCGCGTGGTCGGCGGGGTGAGGACGGCGGTCATGCGGGGTCTCCTCCAGCGGTCGCGGGGACGGCGCCGACGAGCTGGAGGTAGACGTCCTCCAGGCCGGGCCGGGTGACGGTGAGACCGGGGAGCTCACCCCGGGTGGTGGTGGCCAGCAGGTCGCGCAGCACGTCGGCCGGGCGCTCGGTGACCACCTGTCGGCGGGCCCCGCCCTCAAGCCAGCTGACGGTGGCGCGCCGGCGCAGGTCGGCCCCCAGCTCCGCCGGCGGGGCGACATCCACCAGCCGTCCCTCGGCGATCACCCCCACGCGGTCGGCGAGCTCGGCCGCCTCGTCGAGGTAGTGCGTGGTCAGGAGCACCGTGGTGCCGTCGGCCCGCAGGCCGCGGACCAGCTCCCAGAACTGCCGCCGCGCGACCGGGTCCATGCCGGTCGTCGGCTCGTCGAGGAAGACCAGCTCCGGCCGGCCCTGGACGCCGAGGGCCACGGCGAGCCGCCGCCGCTGCCCACCCGACAGCGCCGACACCCGCGTGCCGGCCTTGGCCTCGAGCCCGGTGGCGGCGAGCAGCTCGTCGGTCGGGCGCGGCAGGGCGTGGTAGCGGGCGAAGTGGTCCAGCGCCTCGCGCACCGAGAGCGCCTGGCCCGCCGGCTCCCCCTGGCTGACGACGCCCATGCGGGCCCGCCACTCCCGCCGCCCCCGGGCGGGGTCCTCCCCCAGCACCCGGACCTCGCCCGCGTCGCGGCGGCGGACCCCCTCGAGGATCTCGATCGTCGTCGTCTTGCCCGCGCCGTTGGGCCCGAGCAGCGCGAAGCACTCACCGCGCCGCACGTCGAGGTCCAGCCCGTCGAGCACCGCCCGGCCGTCGTAGCTCTTGCCCAGACCGCGCACGGTCAGGGCCGCCTCGTCCACGCCGGTCCCCAGCGGGAGCGGCGCCACCTCCGTCGTCGTCATGCACGGAGCCTGTCGCCCCGGTGCGTGCGCCGGGACCGCCGATGCGCTGGTGCGGCGTCCACCGACCGGTGGACACCGGCCGCCACGGCCGTGTCCGAAAACCGCCGGGAACGGTCGGCGTGCACTGGCATGCTCGGTGCCGTGAGCGAGCTCCTGGACCACGAACGCTGCTACCGCGCCGTCGCCGGCCGGGACGCGCGCTTCGACGGCTGGTTCGTCACGGCGGTGCGCACCACCGGCATCTACTGCCGTCCCTCGTGCCCGGCCCGCACGCCCCTGGTCCGCAACGTCTCCTTCTTCTCCACGGCGGCCGCCGCGCAGGGCGCCGGCTACCGCGCCTGCCGACGCTGCCGCCCCGACGCGGTCCCTGGGTCGCCGGAGTGGGACGTGCGGGCCGACGTCGTCGCCCGGGCCATGCGGCTGATCGCCGACGGCGAGATCGAGCGGTCCGGGGTTCCCGGCCTCGCCAGCCGGCTCGGGTACTCCGAGCGGCAGCTGCACCGGCTGCTCGTGGGGGAGCTCGGCGTCGGGGCGCTCGCCCTGGCCCGCGCCCGTCGCGCCCAGACCGCCCGGGTGCTGCTGGAGACCACCGGCCTGCCGGTGACCGACATCGCCTTCGCCGCCGGGTTCGCCAGCGTGCGGCAGTTCAACGACACGGTGCGCGAGGTCTTCGCCACCACGCCCACCGAGCTGCGCCGTGCCCGCCGTGGCACCCCCGCCGGGCAGCCCGGCTGGCTGACGCTGCGGCTCGCCGCGCGGGCGCCGTACGCCGCCGACGAGGTGCTGCTCTTCCTGGGCGCGCACGCCGTCCCCGGGCTCGAGGAGTGGGACGGGACCACGTTCTCCCGAGTGCTCGACCTGCCGCACGGCCCGGCGGTGGTGCGGCTCTCCCCGTCGGCCGACGGCGCCGCCGCGGTGACCGCGCAGCTGCGGCTGACCGAGCTGCGCGACCTCGGCGCCGCGGTCACCCGGTGCCGCCGGATGCTCGACCTGGACGCCGACCCGGCCGCGGTCGACGACGTCCTGGGCGCCGACGCCGCGCTGGCCCCCCTCGTCGCCGCCGCCCCCGGGCGCCGGGTGCCGGCCTCACCCGACGCGGCGGAGCTGGCGGTCCGCGCCGTGCTGGGGCAGCAGGTGTCGGTGGCGGGTGCGCGCACGCTCACCGCGCGGCTGCTGGCCGCCGGCACGCCGCTGGCCGAACCGGTCGGCTCGCTCACCCACGCCTTCCCCGGCCCGGCCGCGCTCGCCGGCGCCGACCTCGGCGCCGTGGGGCTCACCGGGACGCGCCGCCGCACGGTGACCGCCCTCGCCGCGACGCTCGACCGGGGCGACATCGCCCTCGACCCGGGCGCCGACCGGGAGGAGGCCGGCCGCGCGCTGCTCGCCGTCCCCGGCATCGGCCCCTGGACGGCGGCCCTCGTCGCGCTGCGCGGCATGGGCGACCCCGACGTCTGGCTCCCCGGCGACCTGGCGCTGCGCCGGTCGCTGGCCTCGCTCGGCAGCTCCGATGCCGAGGCCGCGACCCGCTGGCGGCCGTGGCGGTCCTACGCCGTGATGCACCTGTGGGCGCTTGCCGCGCCGTCGCTGTTCACCCGCACCCCCGCCCTCCCGAGGAGCGCCTGATGACCGCACCAGCCCGCCACGCCACCGTCACCACCCCGCCCGGCCCGTTCACCGTCGTCGTCGAGACCGACCCCGACGGCCGGGACGTCGTGCTCGCCAGCGGGTGGACCGCCGACGTGGCCGATCTCCTCGCGATCGTGCACCCCACCCTGCGCCCCGCCCGCAGCACGCCCTCCCCCGGCCTCCCGGTGCTCGACGTGGTCGAGGAGTTCCACGCCGGTGGCGTGAGCGCGATCGACGGCGTCGCCGTCCGGCAGCGCTCCGGCCCCTTCCTGCAGGAGGCCTGGGACGTGCTGCGTACCGTGCCGGCCGGGCGGCCGGACACCTACGCGGCCTTCGCCGCCCGCTGCGGGCGACCGGCCGCGGTGCGCGCGGCGGCCAACGCCTGCGCCCGCAACGCGGCGGCCCTGTTCGTGCCCTGCCACCGGGTCCTGGGCTCCGGCGGCGGCCTGGGCGGGTTCCGCTGGGGGACGCCGGTCAAGCGCTGGCTGCTCGACCACGAGGCGGCGCACCCCGGCGTGCCCGTCGGCTGAGGAAGGACCACCCTCCCCCCACGCCTCGCACGCTCGGCGCGGGCCCCTGGAGGGCGGCCGTTCCAGCACCTCCCCGGATTTGTCGGACCCCTCCGGCAGGGTCTCGCCCATGGACGCCGCTTCCCTCTTCCTCGGGCTCCTCCTCGGTGCGCTGCTCGGCGCCGCCATCGCACTGGGCATCGTCACCCTGCTCGCCCGGCGCCGCCCGGAGGAGGCGGGGCTCGAGCCGGTGCACGAGTCGCTGGACCACCTGCACCGGCTGCTGGCCGGCATGGAGCGGGCCCGCGCCACCGCCCACGGGGAGCTGCGGGAGCAGATGGGCACCGTGGGCCAGGCCTCGGCGCAGCTGAAGCACGAGACGGCCGCGCTGGTCACCGCGCTGCGCACCCCGCACGTCCGCGGGCGCTGGGGCGAGGTGCAGCTGCGGCGCGTGGTGGAGGTCGCCGGCCTGCTCGAGCACTGCGACTTCGTCGAGCAGCCCGGCGGCACCAGCGACGAGGGCGCCGGCGTCCGTCCCGACCTCGTGGTCACCCTCGCCGACGGCCGGCAGGTGGTGGTCGACGCCAAGGTGCCGTTCACCGGGTACATCGAGGCGGTGCAGGCCGAGGACCGCGACGTCCGCGCCCAGCGGGTCGCCGCCCACGCCCGCCAGCTGCGCACCCACGTCGACCAGCTGGCCGCCCGCCGGTACCCGACCGCGTTCCGCCCGGCCGCCCCCTTCACCGTCCTCTTCGTGCCCTCCGACGGGTTCCTGACGACGGCGCTGGAGGCCGAGCCCGGGCTGCTGGAGTACGGCTTCGCGCGGGACGTCGTGCTGGCGACGCCGAGCACCCTGCTGGCGCTGCTGCGCACGGTCGCCTACTCGTGGCGGCAGGAGCGGCTGGCCCGCGACGCCGACCAGGTGCTCGAGGTCGGCCGGCGGCTGCACGCCCGCCTCAGCACGCTCTCCGGGCACCTGACCCGCCTGGGCTCGGCGCTCTCCACCACGCTGACCCGCTACAACGAGACGGTCGGCTCGTACGAGCGCTCGGTGCTGACCGCCGCGCGGCGGTTCGACGACCTGGGGGTCGCCGAATCACCCGTGCCGGAGCCCGCGCCGGTCGAGGCGACGATCCGGGCGCTGCGGCCCTCCGGCGATCTCGGGCACCTCGGCCCGGCACCTGCGGAGGAGCGCGACGGCACCTCCGGCTGACGCCGCGCACGCCCGGCCGGACGGACTCGTCCACCCCGCGCGCCACAGCCATCACCCTGCGTTGCTGGGTCCCCACCGGTTGCCTGCGACGCGACGACGTCCTCCCACGAAGTGCCAGCTCGGGTCGCTACCGTGGCTGCGTCGGTCGGCCAGTCGGGTCGTCCAGCGGAGCGGGACGGAGGTGCGCCATGGCCACGGCGAGCACGGCGGGCGCATGGCAGGGCGGCGGACGCCCCGAGCGGCCGTACCCCGCACGCGCACCCCGCCCGCCGGCCGGCAGCGAGCGCCCGGGCCGCCCGGCCCGCCCCGCGCGCGCCGCACGACCCCCGGTACCCGGTCGCGCCGGTGAGCGCCTGCGCGCCGCCGGGCGCGACTACGCCGACGACCGGTTCGACCGGCCCGAGCCGTCCGGCCCCCGCCGGCGCGAGCCCGGCCCGCCGCGGCCGACCGCCGGCCGGCCCGCGCAGGAGCGTGCCCGGTCGCGCACCGCGTCGCCGGCGGCGACGCAGGGCAGCCGACTGCGCGGCTCCCTCGCCGTCCTGGGCGTCTTCCTGCTGACCCTCGCCGGCGGCGCCGTCGACTCCTTCTTCGGCATCGGCCTCGGCATGATCACGCTGGTGGCCCTGGCGGCGGGCACCTCGGCGGCCACCCTGCTGGTGCGGCGCCGGGACCTGCTCACCGTCGTCGTCGCCCCGCCGCTGGTGTTCACCCTGGTCGCGGTCGTGAACATCGTCCTCGCGCCGTCGGCGACGCTCAACCTGCCCACGATGGCCACCCTGCTGGTCCGCGGGTTCCCGACCATGGCCGTCGCGACCGCCATCGCCGCCGTGCTCGCCGTCGTCCGGCTGGTCAGCCGGCGCTGAGCTCCCGCACCACGACGAAGCCCCGCGCCACGACGAAGCCCCGGTCCGCGCAGATCCGCGGACCGGGGCTTCGTCGTGGGTGGGTCAGTCGCCGGTGCTCTGCTTCGCCTTCTCGGCGCGGCGCAGTTCGTGCGGCAGCGCGAAGACCAGCCGCTCCTCGGCGGCCTTCACCGTCTCCACGTCGGGGTAGCCGCGGGCGGCGAGCCAGTCCAGCACCTCGCTGACCAGGATCTCCGGCACCGACGCACCGCTGGTGACGCCGACGGTGCCGACGCCCTCCAGCCAGGCCTCGTCGATCTCGGAGGCGAAGTCGACCAGGTGCGAGTCGCGGGCCCCGGCCTCCAGCGCCACCTCGACCAGCCGGACGGAGTTCGACGAGTTGGTGGAGCCCACGACCAGCACCAGGTCGCACTCGCCCGCCATCTGCTTGACCGCCTGCTGGCGGTTCTGGGTGGCGTAGCAGATGTCGTCGCTCGGCGGTGACTGCAGGCCCGGGAACCGGTTCTTCAGCTGGTCGACCGTCGCCAGCGTCTCGTCCACCGACAGCGTGGTCTGGGAGAGCCACACGACCTTCTCCGGGTCGCGCACCTGCACGTTCGCGACGTCGTCGGGCCCGTCGACGAGCTGGATGCGGTCGGGGGCCTCACCGGAGGTGCCCTCGACCTCCTCGTGGCCGCGGTGGCCGATCAGCAGGATGTCGTAGTCGTCGCGGGCGAAGCGCTTGGCCTCCTGGTGCACCTTCGTGACCAGCGGGCAGGTGGCGTCGATGGTGCGCAGCTGCCGGGCGGCGGCCTCCTCGTGCACCACCGGGCTCACCCCGTGCGCGCTGAACACGACGACCGAGCCCTCGGGCACCTCGTCGGTCTCCTCCACGAAGATCGCCCCGCGCCGCTCCAGCGTGGCGACGACGTGCTTGTTGTGGACGATCTGCTTGCGGACGTACACCGGGGCACCGTGGATCTCCAGCGCCCGCTCGACGGCGACCACCGCCCGGTCCACGCCGGCGCAGTACCCCCGGGGATCGGCCAGCAGGACACGTCCGCGCTGTTCAGCCATGGGCTCCATGGTAGGCGGGTGCCGGCAGCCGGGCGGGCGCGCGCGGGGGTCGCACCGCGTGGATGTGACCAGGCACATCCCTCCCCCGGGCGCATCGTCCCTGGTCGGGGGTGTCGGGCGGGACGTTCTGGGGCACGCTGTGCGGCATGGCCCGTGAGATCCCCGAGGTTGTCCGCGCCGCTGCCGGTCTGGCGGCGACCGTGCTCGACGAGGCGCGCAAGCTGCCCGAGACCCTGCCCGGCCTGCCGGTGCGCGCCATCGGTGTGGCGATGCAGCACGCGATGAAGGTGCAGCAGACCTACGCCGGGCTGGTCGCCCGCGGCGACGAGCTGCTCGTCGGGCTGCGCGGTGACGCGGAACCGGGGCTGGCGACGTTCGACGACGAGGACGTCGAACCGGCCACGGGCTTCCGCGGCTCCGCCTTCGACCGCGCCGGCGGCCTCACCGACGAGGAGGTGGCCGACCTCCCCGACGACCCCGCCGCCGACGCGGTGGTGGCCGCCGTCGACGACCTCAGCCGCGATCTGGTCGAGGACCTGGCCGACGGCGCCGAGGACCTCGCCGACGGCGCCGACCGCGCCGAGGATGTCCTCGCCGACGAGCCGGTGGAGGCGCCGGGCACCGAGGAGGTGCTCGAGGAACTGGCGATCGACGAGGTCGTCCCCGAGGTGGCCGAGACCGATCCGCTCGACCAGGGCCCCGCCGGGACGACGGCCGCCGACGACGCAGTGGTCACCGAGGACGCCGGCGCCCTGGAGCGGGCGCTCCTGGAGTCCGAGCCCCCGCCGGCGGCCGCGGCCGAGCAGCCCGACGGCGGCGAGAGCGTCGACGTGCTCACCCCGGACGGCGAGGTGGCGACCGTCGAGGCGGCGGTCACCGACGAGGGCATCGCCGCCGTCGAGGAGCCTCAGGGCGGTGCCGGCACCGACGAGACCGTCGCGGCCACCGACGGCACGGCGACCGCCGCGACAGGCACGAACGCCGGCCCGGACGTCGCCGTCGACGAGGGCGGCAGCCCGGTCGCCGCGGCCACCGGCGTGCGCACCGACGTGGGTGGCCCCGACACCGACGAGACCGACGCCGCGATCGCCGAGGGGGCGGCCGTCGACGCCGTCGGGGAGACCTCCGCGGCGCCGACCGACGACCCGCAGGGTGGCAGCGAGGTGTCCGGCGCGCAGGCCGCCGGCGCCGCACCGGTCGAGGGCTACGACAGCTTCTCCATCGCCCAGCTGCGCGGTCGCCTGCGCGGCTACCAGCTCGCGACGGTATCCGACCTGCTGGCCTACGAGCAGGCCACCCGGGCGCGCGACCCCTACCTCCGGATGCTGCGCAACCGGCTGGAGAAGCTCGAGGAGCAGGCGGTCGAGTCCAGCCCGCTGGCCCCGCGCGGCACCTGAGGGGGGCCCGGCCGGTCCGGGGGCGTCGGGGCGGTGTCGGTGCCGTCTGACACCCTCGGGGCATGACCGCGCCGTCGTCCCCCGAGTCGCCGTGGCCGGTCCGCACGGTGGCCCGCAAGGTGGCCGACTGGATCGGCCGGCTGGGTGAGGTCTGGGTCGAGGGCCAGGTTGCCCAGCTGTCGCGGCGCGGCGGCGCGGCCACCGTCTTCCTCACCCTGCGCGATCCCGCGGCCGACCTGTCGGTCCCGGTCACCTGCCACCGCGACGTCGCCGAGCGCCCCGGCCTGGAGCTCACCGAGGGCGCCCGGGTGATCGTGCGGGCCCGCCCCGACTACTACGTCGCCCGCGGGTCCTTCTCGCTGCGGGCCACCGAGATCCGCGCCGTCGGGCTCGGGGAGCTGCTCGCCCGCATCGAGCGGATCCGCCGGCTGCTCGCCGCCGAGGGCCTGTTCGACACCGCGCGGAAGCGGCCGCTGCCCTTCGCGCCCGGTGTCGTGGGGTTGATCACCGGCCGGGACAGCGCGGCCGAGCGGGACGTCCTCGTCACCGCGCGCCGGCGCTGGCCTGCCGTTCGCTTCGCGGTGCACCACTGCGTCGTGCAGGGGCCGCAGGCGGCGGGCAACGTCATCGAGGGGCTGCGGAAGCTGGACGCCGACCCCGCGGTGGAGGTCATCGTCGTCGCCCGCGGCGGCGGATCGGTGGAGGACCTGCTGCCCTTCTCCGACGAGGGGCTGGTCCGCGCCGTCGCCGGCTGCCGCACCCCGGTGGTCACCGCCGTCGGGCACGAGACCGACACGACCCTCGTCGACCACGCCGCGGACGTCCGGGCCGCCACCCCGACCGACGCCGCGCACCGGATCGTCCCGGAGATCGGCGAGCAGCGCCGGCTGGTCGACGGGCTGCGCGCCCGCGCCCGGCACCTGGTCGCCACCCGGCTGGAGCAGCAGGTGCGCTGGCTGGAGTCGGTCCGCACCCGCCCGGTGCTCGCCTCCCCCGACCGGCTGCTGCACGGCCGGGAGGACGACGTCCTCGGCCTGCGCACCCGCGCGCGCCGGACGCTCACCCACCGCGTCGAGGGCGCCGAGCGCGACCTCGAGCACGCCCGGGCCCGGGTGGCGGCGCTCTCCCCCGCGGCGACGCTGGAGCGCGGCTACGCCGTCGTGCAGCGGGTGGACGGCGCCCTGGTGCGCGACCCCGCCGAGGTCGGCGACGGCGAGGTCCTGCGCGTGCGGGTCGCCGGCGGCCGGCTGCCCGTCCGCGTCGACCGGAGCACCGCACCCGATCCGGGCCCCGTCGTCACCACCCTCCAGGAGGACCCCGCATGAGCGCCGACGAGCGCACCCCCGAGCCGACGACGACCTACGAGCAGGCCCGGGAGGAGCTGGCCGACGTCGTGCGGCGGCTCGAGGCCGGCGGCCTCACGCTGGAGGAGTCGCTGACGCTCTGGGAGCGCGGCGAGGAGCTGGCCGGGGTGTGCCAGCACTGGCTCGACCGGGCCCGCGAGCGCCTCGCGGCCGCCGCCCCCGCCGAGGAGGGCTGAGCCGCCCGGCGACGGTGCCCGGTGGTGGCTCAGGCGGGCCGGCTGAGGCGGCTTTCCTGCGTCACCGTGAAGCCGGCGTCGGCCAGGGCCGCCAGCACCCGGTCCACCCGCTGCTCCACCGCCGGCGCACCGGGGGCCACGCTGGCCTCCGCACTGCCGGCTCCCTCGTCGAGGCAGCGCGCCAGCACCGCGCGCACGTCCACCGGCTCGGCGGCCGGGACGCCCACCGGGATCCGGGTCACCATCCCGCAGTCGCACGCGCCTCCGTCGGCCGGGGGCCGGTGGTCGCTGCCGGGGCAGTCCTCGCGTGCAGGCATCCGGGTTCTCCTCGCTGCGGTGGGTTCCACGGGCGTCACCGCCAGACTGCCGCCGGAGGACGGCCACCGCCGCGCGGACGCACCGGGTGTTCCCATGTCGTGACCTCGTCGCGGCTCAGCCCGCGAACGGCTCCACGGCCTCGGCCACCTCGCGCAGCTCGTCGTCCCCGGCCGAGCCGGTGACGACCAGGGTGACGCCGTCGGCGACCCGCGTGAGCGCGGTCTCGCCGCGCTGCGTCGTCGACCGGGTCCACTCCTCCCCGTCGATCTCGACCGCGCCCTCCTCCGCGGCGCCGTCGAGCACGTCGAGAGCCTCGGCGTCGGCGTCGTCGGTGACCACGTAGCCGGCGTAGTTGCCCGCCGGTGTGACGTAGCCGAGCTGCACCGTGACCGGCGACCCCTCGGGATTCGTGCCGGCGTCGGTGCGCACGCTGGTGGGGCGGTACCCCTCGTCCAGCGCGGGGATCAGCAGCGGGTAGACCGCCCGCGCCTCGGCGAGCCGCAGCGTGCTCGTCGGGTCGATCTCCCGGACCGGGTCGTCGGGGTTGTTGCGGAAGGCCTGCCACCCCACCACCAGCAGGCAGATGACGACCAGGGGCAGCAGTGAACGGAGCATGTTCGCCGCGCTCAGCCGGTTGGCGCGCTCGGCGGCGGACACCGGGGGCGGCAGGACCTCGGCCCCGGCGGCTGCGTCGTCGGGGTGCGGGGGACGCTGGCTCGACGGGCCGGATCCGGTCATGCCCCTAGGATCGCAGGCGAGCTCTCCCCACCTCGCCGCCCATGGCCCCGTCCCGAGCGCTCCCGGGTGGGCGGGCCGGGGTCCAACTCCCGGAGGTCCTGTGTCGCTGCCCCTTCCCGACGCCCCGCTGCCCGCCACGGCCGGCCACCCGTTCAGCGCCGACCGCCCGGCCCCCGACCGCAACCTGGCCCTCGAGCTGGTGCGGGTCACGGAGGCGGCCGCCATGGCCGCCGGGCGCTGGGTGGGCCGCGGTGACAAGAACGGTGGCGACGGCGCGGCGGTCGACGCCATGCGGGCGCTCATCGGCACGGTGAGCATGCAGGGCATCGTGGTCATCGGCGAGGGCGAGAAGGACGAGGCGCCCATGCTCTACAACGGCGAGCAGGTGGGCGACGGCAACGGCCCGGAGTGCGACGTCGCGGTCGACCCGATCGACGGCACCACCCTGATGGCCAAGGGCATGCCCAACGCCATCGCCGTCATGGCCGTCGCCGAGCGGGGCGCCATGTACGACCCCTCGGCCGTCTTCTACATGGAGAAGCTGGCCACCGGACCGGCGGCGGCCGACGTCGTCGACATCACCGCGCCCGTGGCCGAGAACATCCGCCGGATCGCCAAGGCCAAGAAGAGCTCCGTCGGCGACGTCACCGTCTGCATCCTCGACCGGCCCCGCCACGAGCAGCTGGTCCAGGAGGTCCGCGAGGCCGGCGCCCGCATCAAGTTCATCACCGACGGCGACGTGGCCGGCGCGATCGCCGCCGCCCGCGAGGGCACCGGCGTCGACCTGCTGCTCGGCATCGGTGGCACGCCGGAGGGCATCATCACCGCCTGCGCGCTCAAGTGCATGGGCGGGGCGCTGCAGGGCCGGCTGTGGCCCAAGGACGACGAGGAGCGGCAGAAGGCCCTCGACGCCGGGCACGACCTGGACCGGGTGCTGCACATCGACGACCTGGTGCGCGGCGACGTCTTCTTCGTGGCCACCGGCATCACCGACGGCGAGCTGCTGCGCGGCGTGCGCTACAGCGCCGGCGGGTGCACCACGCAGTCGCTGGTCATGCGCTCCCGGTCGGGCACCATCCGCTCGATCGACAGCCTGCACTCGCTGGAGAAGCTGCGCGCCTACTCCGCGGTCCCCTTCGACCGGGACTGAGACATCGCGATCCTCCGGATCGCACCGCGGCCGCGACGGCACCTGGCCGCGCTGCCCGTGGCCGGGTCACGCCGAGTGGGGCCCGGAGGGTTCCGCGCAGGCGTGACGCAGCGGCTCACCGCTACCGGGGGACGGCACCTGGCCGCGGTGCCGTCCGGAGGACGGCGATATCACGGCAGTTGCCGGCCCTGGGCCAGCTTGTCCATCAGCGCCCGCCAGCGGCTGGGCGACTCCCCGGGGGCCAGGCTGCGCAGCCGCAGGTTCCCGAACACCGTCCGGCCGTGCACCACGACCAGGGGTGTGCCCGCGAGCCGCGGCACAGGGGCCAGCTCGACCTTGCGGTCGCCGAACACGGTCCGGCCCAGCAGCTCGGCCTGCACGCCCTCGGCGACGATGACGTCGACGTCGCCGAAGACGGTGCTCACGTGCAGGTCGAGCCGCTCCTCGCCGGTGCGCAGGCCGCGCAGGTCGACCCGGACGTCGCCGAACACCGTGCCGGCACGCCGGGGGGGCGTCGCGGCAGCGGCCAGGACGACGTCGCCGAAGACGCTGGTGACCTCCTCCGGCGTCCGCTGCCCGACGATCTCGACAGGCGGCGGGGCGTTGCCGGGGAGGTCGGCGACCAGCACGTCGAGCTCGGCCCGCGAGACGGCCGCATAGGCATTCTCGGCCCGCCGGGCGAACTCGTCGAGGTCCAACCGGCCCTCCCCCACGGCCGCCTGCAACCGGGCGACCACTGCCTCGCGTTCGGCGTCCGAGGCGCGCAGGACGGGGACGTCGGGGTCGTCGCTCACGTCCCGGACGCTACCGAGTCGCCACGTCCGGGCCCCTCCCGGACGCGCGCCGCATGCTCAGCCGAGCTCGGTGCAGGCCATGACCGCGTAGGCCTTGACCCGGCCCCCGCAGGTGCTGGCGTACTCCTCGTAGGCCGACAGCGGCGGCGACTCGTACATCAGGTCGTCGCAGGCCTGCAGCTCTCCGCCGAAGCAGTTGTCCGCGTAGGCGTCGAGGGTCTCGTCGGGCCCGAGGTCCGCGGGCTCCACCGGCGGGAACTGCTCGACGGCCCCGCCCGGCGCCCCGCCGTACCAGCCGGCGCCGCCCTCCTCGCCGTACGCGTCCATGGCGTCCTCCATCTGCGCCTGGGTGCCCTCGACCATCCCCTCGCGGATGCCGTCGGTCAGCGCGGGGCCGAGCTCGGCCGCCACGGCGCGGCCGATGTCCTCGGCGCCGCCCACGACGGCGACCCCCAGCAGCAGGGCGGTGACTGCGGTTCCCACCACCAGCCCGCCCAGGGCGGCGCCGGCGAGCACCCAGCGGCCGCGGGGCACCGGAGCAGCGGGCGCGGGCACCGGCGGCGGCGCGGCGGGCTGCCACGAGGTCCCCCCGGCCCAGTCCGGCGCCGGCTGGGCGCCCTGCCCCGGCCAACCCGCGGTGGGCGGCGGCCAGCCGGGGTCGCCCTGCTGCGGCGGGGCGGACGGTCCGGTCTCCGGCGGCAGGGGCTGGGGCATGGGGCCCTCCTCGGGGCTCGTGCCGGCTCGGCACCGTGGCTCGCGCGCCCACCTCCGGCGCGCATGCCCCTCCTCGGCGGCCCCGGGCGAGGGCGGGACCGGCAGCCTCCCCCACGGGTGTCTAGGGTCCCGTGCGGAGCACTGTCACCATCCACACCACCGGGAGCACAGCGTGGCCCAGCAGAACGGCGCAGCGCAGGACGGCGGGGACTTCCGCACCGAGCACGACTCCATGGGGGAGGTCCGCGTCCCCTCCTGGGCCAAGTGGCGCGCGCAGACCCAGCGCGCCGTCGAGAACTTCCCCATCTCCGGCACCCCCATCGAGCGGGAGCTGATCGGCGCCCTCGCCGCGATCAAGGGCGCGGCCGCCTCGGTCAACGCCGACCTCGGGGTGCTCGACCGCGGGATCGCCGACGCCATCGGCACCGCCGCCGCCTCCGTGGCCGCGGGCGATTGGGACGACCACTTCCCGATCGACGTCTTCCAGACCGGCTCGGGCACGTCGAGCAACATGAACACCAACGAGGTCATCGCCACCCTGGCCACCGAGTCCCTCGGCTCGCCGGTGCACCCCAACGACCACGTCAACGCCTCGCAGTCGTCCAACGACGTCTTCCCGTCGGCGATCCACATCGCCGCGACCCGCGCCATCGTGGTCACGCTGATCCCGGCGCTGCGCCACCTGGAGGCCTCGCTCTCCCGCAAGGCCGAGGAGTTCGCGGAGGTCGTGAAGAGCGGCCGCACCCACCTGATGGACGCCACCCCCGTCACCCTGGGGCAGGAGTTCGGCGGGTACGCCGCCGCCGTCCGCTACGGCGTGGAGCGGCTGGAGGCCTCCCTCCCCCGCATCGGCGAGCTGCCCCTGGGCGGCACGGCGGTCGGCACCGGCATCAACACCCCGCCCGGCTTCGCCGCCGCGATCATCGAGAAGCTGGCCGCCGAGCTCGACCTGCCACTGTCCGAGGCCCGCGACCACTTCGAGGCGCAGAGCTCCCGCGACGCGCTGGTCGAGGGCTCGGGCCAGCTGAAGACCATCGCCGTCGGCCTGGTCAAGATCGCCAACGACCTGCGGTGGATGGGCTCGGGCCCGCGCACCGGCCTGGGCGAGATCCAGCTGCCCGACCTGCAGCCGGGCAGCTCGATCATGCCGGGCAAGGTCAACCCGGTGATCCCGGAGGCGGTGATCCAGGTCGGCGCCCAGGTCATCGGCAACGACGCCGCGGTCACCTACGCAGGTACCACCGGTGTCTTCGAGCTCAACGTGACGCTGCCGCTGATGGCGCGCAACGTGCTGGAGTCGATCCGGCTGCTGGCCAACGTCAGCCGGCTGCTGGCCGACCGCTGCGTCGACGGGATCGTCGCCAACGTCGAGCAGTGCCGGGAGTACGCCGAGTCCTCCCCCTCGATCGTCACGCCGCTGAACAAGTACATCGGCTACGAGGAGGCGGCCAAGGTCGCCAAGCAGTCGCTGGCCGAGCAGAAGACGATCCGCCAGGTCGTGGTGGAGCGGGGCTACGTCGAGCAGGGCAAGCTCACCGAGCAGCAGCTCGACGAGGCCCTCGACGTCCTCTCGATGACCCACCCGTGAACCCCGAGTGGGGCGGGAGCGGCACGGATCGGTGTCCGCTCCCGCCTTCCGCGACGGGTCGAGCCGCGATCCGGCGGCCGAGGGTCTAGCGTCGTCCACGATGACCGAGACTGACGTAACCCTGCGCTACCCCGGTGGCGAACTGCCCTTGGCCGTCAAGCACGGGACCGAAGGGTCCGACGGCATCGACACGAGCAAGCTCCTGGCCACGACCGGCAAGGTCGCCCTGGACATCGGCTTCGTCAACACCGCGTCCTGCACCTCGGCGATCACCTACATCGACGGTGACGCCGGGATCCTGCGCTACCGCGGG
Source organism: Blastococcus carthaginiensis (assembly GCF_030731085.1). Lineage (NCBI taxonomy): Bacteria > Bacillati > Actinomycetota > Actinomycetes > Geodermatophilales > Geodermatophilaceae > Blastococcus > Blastococcus carthaginiensis. The sequence goes on from NZ_JASNFN010000023.1 coordinate 15,674, forward strand.
TACCCGATCGAGCAGCTGGCCGAGGGGTCGAGCTTCCTCGAGGTCACCTACCTGCTGATCTACGGCGAGCTGCCCACCGCCGACCAGCTCGGTGAGTTCGACCAGCGGATCCGGCGGCACACGCTGCTGCACGAGGACCTCAAGCAGTTCTTCAACGGCTTCCCGCGCGACGCGCACCCCATGCCGGTGCTGTCCTCGGCGGTCAGCGCGCTGTCGACCTTCTACCAGGACTCGCTGGACCCGTTCGACGAGGAGCAGGTGGAGATCTCCACGCTGCGCCTCATCGCGAAGCTGCCGACGATCGCGGCCTACGCGTACAAGAAGTCGGTGGGGCAGCCGTTCCTCTACCCGGACAACTCGCTGGGCATCGTCGAGAACTTCCTGCGCATGACGTTCGGGTTCCCCGCGGAGCCCTACGACGTCGACCCGGACCTCGCCAAGGCGCTGGACATGCTCTTCGTCCTGCACGCCGACCACGAGCAGAACTGCTCCACCTCCACGGTGCGGCTGGTCGGGTCCTCGCACGCCAACCTGTTCGCGTCGGTGTCCGCCGGCATCAACGCGTTGTTCGGCCCGCTGCACGGCGGCGCCAACCAGTCGGTGCTGGAGATGCTGGAGTCCATCCGGGCCGACGGCGGCGACATCCCGCGCTTCGTCGAGCGGGTGAAGAGCAAGGAGCCCGGCGTCAAGCTCATGGGCTTCGGGCACCGGGTGTACAAGAACTACGACCCCCGCGCCGCCATCGTGAAGTCGACGGCCGACACCGTGCTGGACAAGCTGGGCGGCAACAACGAGCTGCTCGACCTGGCCCGCCAGCTGGAGGAGATCGCGCTCAACGACGAGTTCTTCATCCAGCGCAAGCTCTACCCGAACGTCGACTTCTACACCGGGCTGATCTACCAGGCGATGGGCTTCCCGACGCGGATGTTCACCGTGCTGTTCGCCCTGGGCCGGCTGCCCGGCTGGATCGCGCAGTGGCGCGAGATGATCGCCGACCCGTCCACGAAGATCGGGCGCCCCCGGCAGATCTACACCGGCGAGACCGCGCGGGACTACGTCCCGGTCGACGAGCGCTGAGCGAGGACCCCGTCCTCGCGACGGGGCGTGGCCGGGCCGGGTGACCCCGCAGGGTCACCCGGCCCGTTGCGTCCCCGGCCGGGATCCCTACGGTGGGTGCGCCACCATCTCGAGAGGACCGCGCATGGCCGAGCTCCCCGACGAGGACCTCCTCGTCCTGCCGCCCATGCCCTTGGCGACCGGCCGGCTGCTGGAGCCCGACGGCGAGGGCCCGCCCGTCCGCATCACGAAGCTGGAGTTCGTCGTCTCCACCGAGGACGGCGGCGAGCTGCGCATCCCCCTGGAACACCGGCACGGCGCCTGGTGGGCGCCCTGATCCACCGGCCCGGCACACCCCCGCCCAGCTCCTCCCCCGAGGTTCACCCCACCCCGTACGGGTGACCTCCTCCCAGCCCGTCCTTCAAGCACCTCCCCCGGCGTGTCGATGGATGTGCGGAGAGCTCCTGACCCCAGTGGCCCCAGGAGCCCCATCCGTCACGACGAGATCGCCCGGGGGACGCAGTGCCTGCATCGCGGACACCCGGGCGCGCGGATGCTCCCCGCACCGCCTCCGCCACGTCGGGCACTCCCGGCCGCACGCCGGCCGGACGGACCTCGACCGGCCGCACCCCCGCCGGGCGGACCTCGATCGGCCGCACACCGGCCGGACGCCCGGCCGAGAGCCGCGCCGGCGCAGCCGGTGCGAAGCGCTCACCGGCCCGACCGCCCCTGACCCCGGCGGAGGCCCGAGCGCTGCGGGAGGCCCTGGCCCTGCGCCAGGCCGCTGCGGCCCGTCCCGGGATCACCCCCGAGCAGCTCGCCGCCGCCCGGGCGGCCGTCGCCGCCCGCACCGGCGGGTCCGGGAGCCGGCGCCCCTCCGGGTCGGCGTCCACCCGCGGCCGCCCGGCCGCCGGCCGGACCGCCGTCCGACGGGCCCCCGCCCCGTCGCGACGCAGCCGCAGCCGCGCCCCGCGGACCGGATCCCGCTGGTCGACGCGCCTCGGCGTCGTCGCGACCAGCGCCCTGCTCCTCCCCGCCGCGCTCGCGGTGCTGCTGCCCGCGGCGCAGGCTCCCGACGGTGGTGGTTCCGCCCTCGACCCGACCACCCTCGCCCTCACCGCGCGCAGCTCGTTGCTGGACCAGGCCGACCTGTACCAGCAGCTGGCCGACGAGGCGGACCAGCGCCGCGCCCGGCTCGGGGAGGCGCAGGCCGCCGAGGACGCGGCCCGCGCGGAGCTCGCCGTCCGGCAGCGGACCGTCGGCGCCGGAGCGGCGCAGCTCTACCGCGCCGACGGGACCAGCCGGTACCCGGTGCTCGGTCTCGACCTCGACCAGCCGCGCAGCACCGCGACGTCCCTCGCCCGGCAGGCGCTGGCCGACCGGGCCGGGCGCGCGCTGGAGGGCGACGTGATCCGCGCCGAGCGCACCGCCACCCGTCTGCAGGCCGCCGTCAGCCGCGTCGCGGACGCCCGCGCCGCCCTGGCCGCGGCCGAGCAGCGCGCCGCCGAGGTCCTCGCCGCCGTGCGCGCCGAGGCCGGTGGCCTCCCCGCCGAGGTCACCGGCCGGCTCGCCGGCCTGGGCGCCCTCCCCGCGGCCGGCCCGCAGCAGCAGCGCAACGAGGCCGCGACGCGGCGCTGGCAGGAGCACCTCGGCCGGCTCACCGCGGCCGGCATCGCGCCGCCGCCGGCGGCCGCGCTGGCCGATCCCGCCGCCTTCCCCGCGGGTCTGTCCCCGGCGCTGGACGCCGACGGCCGGCCCGTCCCGGGCGTGGCGTGGGCCGTGATCGGCAGCGAGCCCGTGACGGTGCCGGCGGCGGAGACCGTCGCGGCGGTGAGCAACGCCCTCTCCCAGCTCGGCAAGCCGTTCGTGGCCGGCACCGCCGGTCCCGAGACCTACGGCTGCGGCGGCTTCACGGCGGCCTCCTGGTTGCTGGCCGGGTACGCCCTGCCCGGCACCCCCGGGGCCCAGTGGGCGTCCGGTGCGTCGGTCCCGGTGCGCGACGTGCAGATCGGCGACCTGGTCTTCGCCCCCGGTGGGCAGGACGTCGGCATCTACCTCGGCGAGGGGGAGGTCGTCGGCGCGTCCGCCGCCTCCTTCCAGGTGGCCGTCACCTCGATGCCGGCCGGGTCCTCCGCGGTGCGGGTCACCCTGCCGCGCCCGGCCGGGCCGAACCCCGCACTGCCCGCCGGCGGCGGGACCGGCGCGTGCGGCGCCCCGCTGCCGGAGCCGGGCCCGGTGGACCCGCAGTGGGGCGGCTGGTCCAACGGCCGGATCCCCGCCGAGGCGCTGTGCCGGCTGGGCGTGGGCGGGCACGCGCTGCGGTGCGATGCGGCCGCCGCGTACGCGCAGCTGGATGCGGCCTACACGGCGGAGTTCGGCACGCCGCTGCGCATCACCGACTCCTACCGCTCCTTCGGCGCGCAGGTGGCGGTCGCCGTCGCCAAGCCGGCCCTGGCCGCCGTGCCAGGCACCTCCAACCACGGGTGGGCCCTGGCGATCGACCTCGGCGGCGGCGTCCACGTGGCCCGCACCCCCCAGTGGAACTGGATGACGGCCAACGCCGCCCGCTTCGGCTGGGTGCAGCCCGACTGGGCGCGGCCCGGCGGCGAGAAGCCCGAGCCCTGGCACTGGGAGTTCGGCCGCATCTCCTGAGCGGCCCGCAGCGGGCCGGCGCTCAGAGCCAGGGCAGGTCGACGACGGAGCGCCAGGGCAGCGTCACGCTGGCCTCGCTCGTCTGACCCGCGAGCCGTCGCGCGACCCCGGGATCCGCGCACGCCACCGGGCGGTGCGGTGTCACGACCACGTGCATGTCCGGCAGCGCCAGGCCCGTGGTGGCGATCCGCTGGAGCATCAGCTCGGGGGCGACCAGGGCCGCCGAGGCCAGCACCGGGACCGTGCGGTGCGAGAAGAGCGCCAGCGGCCCTTCCACCCGCACCTGCAGCGGCACCTCGTGCGCCCGGCCGGTCGACGCCGAGCGCACCCGGTGCAGCTCGGCCGTGCGCGCCGCCGGCGAGGGCACCCAGGCCACCGCGAGATCACCGCGGACCACGACGACGGACCAACCCACCGCGGTCTCCGACCGGTCCACCCAGTCCAGGACGGCGATCCCCGATGCGGCGGCGGCCGCGTCGGTCACCGGGCGTCGCTCGACCCAGCTGCGCAGGGCGGCGGTGATGCCGGCGGCCGTGCCCGGGACACCCGCCCGGCTCATGTCGTCGGCGAGGTCGGTCAGCGCCACGCGCTGCACCCGCTCGTCCTCCTCGACGTGCAGCACCGTGCCCGCGCCCGGGCGCCGGACCAGGCCCAGGTGCAGCCGGGCCGACGCCAGCCGCGGCAGCAACTGCACGGCCACGTCGTGCAGGTCGGCGACGTCCACGGGGGCGGCGCGGAACCGCTGCAGCAGCCCCCGGGGCGCGGTGGTGGTGCCGAAGGGGCCAGGGCTCACGAACGGCCCCCGGTCGCGAGGAGCCCGCGCAGCCGGGCGGGCAGCGCTGGCAGGCCCAGCACCGCGGCGAGCTCGGCCGGGCTGAGCCGGACGGGCAGGACGTCCTCGTCCCAGCCCGTGGCCAGGCGCACCCGGGCGGTTGAGGCCGGCCACACCGCCTCGCGGGCGGCGGCCACGTGCAGCTCGGTCAGCACGTCCTGCAGGTGGATCGTGGCCACCGGGTGCACCGAGCTGCCGGCGAGGGCGGTGCGCACCGAGGCGGCCAGCAGCTCGCGGGCGGTGGCGTCCAGCCAGTGCGGGACGAGCGTCGGCGAGCCGGCGTCGCCGGCGGGCAGCGCGCTCACCGGGCACCGCCCCGGTACCGCGCCCCGGTCCGCGCCCACGGCCGGCAGGCCGGGCGGCAGGTCCTCGGGCGGGGTGTCACGTCGTGGATATCGGCAGGTTCAGGCCCCGTTCGACCCTGTGACAGGCCCTTTTCCGTATCGGATCTCCGGGGCGTCCGTCCCGTCCCGCGCGTCACCGCCGGCGGTCCGGGCGACCTGCCCCAACGCCGAGATCCCGCGCCCCGCACGGAGGTGTGCGGGAGCGCGGGATCCACCGGCCTCGTCCAGTGGCTCACCCCGAGCATGGCGACGTGCTGGAACGGCCTCCCTGCAGGGGCCCGGGCCGAGCAGGTGACGTGCTGGAACGGCCCCCTTCAGGGACCCGCCGCGAGCGTGCGAGCGGTGGGCAGAAGGGGGTCCTTCTTTCAGTCGGCGAGCTCGGCCAGCCGGTCCTTCAGGGCCTTCTCGACGCGGTCGGCGTAGACGTTCATGTTCCGGACCGAGGTGCCGAGGTCCGTCGAGAGCTGCGTCTTGGTCCGCCCGCCCCACGTCGTCAGGTACCAGGTCGCCCAGCCGAGGACGTTGGGCTGGCCGGCCCGCTGGTCGCGGCGCGCCTCCGGGTCCGGCGCGCACGCGGCGGTCAAGGCGTGCGAGAGCAGCGTCTGCTCGGCCTCGCCCATGATCTCGTCGGGCGCCTCGGAGGAGTCCGGCAGCAGGATCTCGGTGGCCTCGGGGGCGCCGTCCAGCGACTGGAGGTTGCGCAGCCCGTTGAGCGTGGCCACCGTCTGGGAGTTGCGGCGCAGGGTGGCGACGCTCTGGCCCATGTAGGCGGCCAGCTCCTTCTCGCTGGGCCGCCGCTGGTGCTCGGCCATGAAGGCGGCGATCGCCTTCTGCTGCTTGTGCTCGGTGTCGGCGGCGGTCCGCCCGTGCGCGTTGCGCCCGAGGTCGTGCACCCACTTGGACAGCTGGGTGGCGAGGAAGGCTCCGAAGGGGACCGACTTGGTCTCGTCGTACTGGGCGACGGCCTTGAGGATCCACTCGAAGACCTGCTGCCCCAGGTCGTCGGGGTCGGGCAGGTGCAGGCGGATCGTGCTCATGTTCCGCTGCAGGCGCTTGAGGCTGACCGGCCCGTAGTGGCGGCACAGGTCGTCGAGGAAGGCCGGCGGCAGGTCCCGCGGGGCGCGCCGGCGGACGCCGGTCTCCGCGCGCAGCCCGATGGTCGTGGTCCCCCGGCCGGCGCACCAGGCCTTCACCCAGTCGGCCAGCACGGCGGCCGAGCCGCAGGCCCCGTCCACGCGGTAGAGGCCGTCCCCCTGGTCGTAGGTGACCGTCACGCCGTCGGGCAGGGCCTGGCGGAACTCGTCGAGCGGCAGTTCGTGGTCCACGCGGAAGTGCACCCGGTCGCGCGGGGTGATGGGCGCCAGCGCCCACCCGTCGGCCTCGGGGATGCCCCCGAAGACCAGGGGCTGGCGGGCACGGGCCCGGTCGTCGGCGGAGGTGGAGCTGGGGACGGGGATGCGGTCGGGCATCGGAACTCCTGGGCGCTACGGGGAAGAAGGGGTGTCGGGGCGGCCGGCACTCCGCACTGCACGGGAGGCCGTCAGGCCGGGATGCGCTCCCCCGGACCGGGGCGGCGCGGCGAGGGGACGAGCGGGACCGGCACCGAGGCCTCGGGCAGCGCCTCGAGCACCTCCACCGGCAGGCCGTCGGCGCGTGCGGCACCGGCGGCGGCGTGCTCCAGCAGAGCGGTGGCGGCGGCGCGCTCGGCGCTGCTCGGCTCGGCCGTGTAGACCGGCATGTGGTCGTACAGCGAGGTGAAGAGCGCCGACACGAAGGCGTACGCCGCCTGCGCCTGCGGGGAGAACCGGGCCACGGCGGCACGGGGGCCGAGGTCCACGCCGACGGTCACCCGGACGACGCGGTCGTCCTTGCTCAGGCCGGTGACGGCGACGACGACGTCCTCGTGCTCGGCGGCCAGCGCCGCGAGCGCCGCGAGGCACTTGCGGGTGGCGCCCCGGCGAGGTCGCAGCTGCACGTGGACCACCACGGACTCCTGGTCGCCGGCCTGGTCCCCCGCCACCGAAGCGGTGAATGCGTTACGTGCCATCTTGATCGCCCCCTGTCACTTGCGTGAGGAGGAATCTGCCGCATGCACGCTCCGGACGCGGCACACAACTCGCTGTGTCCAGCGCAGTTGTGACGGGGAAGCTTCGGCAATAGTTGCCTGTGTCGGAGTCCGATCAGCCGGTCGCCACGTCAGATTGGCACGGTCTGCCGAGGTCGACCCCCCGGCGACCGTGCACATCTGCCGCTCAGCGGGACGTGCTGCCCTCCACCGCGGTCGCTCCGGCCGGCGCGGCCTCGGTCCCTGCGTCGTCCGGCGCCGCGGTGGGCGCGAACGCCGCCAGGGCGCCGAGCGTGTCGGCGGTGACCTGGGCGGCCAGCAGGTTGGCCTCGGCGATCTGCCGGTAGACCTCCTCGCGGTGGATCGCGATCTCGCGAGGCGCCTTGAAGCCCAGGCGGACGGTGCCGCCCCGGACCTCGACGACGTGGACCTCGATGTCGTCGCCGATGCGGATCGTCTCGCCGACGCTGCGGGTGAGTGTGAGCACGAGTACCCCTCCATGGGTGTGTGTGGTGGCCGTCCGTGGCGTCGCCCGCCGGGGCGGGCGTCGAAGCCGCGTCCCGACGCGGCGCAGTGAGGTTATCGGCGCAGGCGCCGCCGAAGGGGAAGGGAGCCGTCGTTCAGGACGACCTGCCGGGCGCGGGAGGTCGCGGGGGCGACGACCACCGGGGCCCGCAGGTTGGCCGTCGCCTCGGCCACGTCGCCGTCGGGCACGGTGACCAGGCAGAACACCCGCGCCTCGGCCGGATCGGCGAGCCCGAGCTCCACTCGCACGGCGGCGGGCAGGACGGGGGCGTACCCCGGGAAGAACTCCCGCGCCGGCACGGCGAGGAACCGGGGCCCGTCGGGGGCGACCGCCTGGAGCCAGAAGAGCAGCCCGGCGCTGTCCCCGGGGACCAGGACGTAGTCCCGGTGCCGCGGGAAACCCGGCAGCGGCTCGGCGAACGACAGCACCTGGACCGGGGGCGGAGCCGGTGCCGTCGTCGAGGCCGCTGCGGGGTGGTCGGCGAGGGTGGTCATCAGCGCAGGTAGTCCATCAACGTCGGGCTGATCGCCTTGGCCGTCGCCGACAGCGCCGCCTCGTAGCCGGCCTGCTGCATCTGCAGACGCATGATCGTGTTCGGCAGGTCGATGTCCTCGACCTCACCCAGACGCGTCTGCAGGGCGATGCCCTGGTCCATGTTGATCTGCGCCTCGCCGTCGATGCGGGAGGATCGGGCGCCCACGTCGGCGAGCGCGGACGACATCTTGTTCATGACGAGGTCGAGGTCGGCGAGGTCCTGCACGAGCCCTACGGGGTCAGCCGTCAGGTTGGAGGTGATCCGGCCGACCAGTGAGAAGAGGTCGACCCCATCGGCCTCGAACGCCTCCGGACCGCTCACGTCCACCCGCACGGAGTCCGTGCTCGACACCCGGCGGAGCACCTCCGCCCCGGGACCGGCCTGCCCGACGTACGCGCCGGTCACGGAGTCGTAGGCCTTCGGTCCCGCGGTGATCCCGCCGAACAACGGCCGGCCGGCGACGGTGGTGTTGGCCAGGCCCAGCAAGCTGTCCCGCAGTGCCGCGGTCTCGGAGGCGAGAGCCTGGCGGGCGGTGTCCGACATGGCGCCGGTGTTGGAGCCCTGCACGGTGAGATCGCGGACCCTCCGGGTGACCTCCAGCATGCGCTGCAAGGTCGAGTCTGTCTGGTTCAGCCACGCCTGACCGTCGGAGATGTTGCGCGCGTACTGGGCGGTCGCATCCTGCTCGCCCCGCGTCTGCATGGCCCGGTTCGTCCCGGTCGGCGAGTCCGACGGCGCGCTGAGCACGCGCCCCGAGGTGAGCTGCTCCTGCAGCTTGCTGAAGGACTCCAGGTTCCGGTTGAGGCCCTGGAGGCTGGTGAGCGTGACGGCGCGCTGGGTGATCCGCATCGAGATCAGCGCCCCACGAGCCCGGTGCGGTTGATCAGCACGTCGAGCGCCTCGTCGATCGCGGTGACCATGCGACCCGCGGCCGCGTACGCCTGCTGGTAGGAGAGCATGTTGGTGAGTTCCTCGTCGAGGTTGACGCCGGCGACCGACTCGCGGGCGGCGTCCACCGTGGTGGTGATGCTGCTCTGGATGTCGAAGTTGCGCTGGGATACCGCCGACTGGACGCCGAGCTCGACGATCATCTTGCGGTAGCCCTCGTCGATGCCGGCCGTGTGCGCCAGTTGCGCGATCCGGTCGGCGTTCGCCCGGTCGAGATTGCCCGCACCCGCCACGCCCGAGGCCGCGATGCGATCCGGGTCCGTGATCATCACCGTGATGTTGGCTGCTGTGATCGGGCTGCCGTCCGCCGTCCCGAACAGCGCGCCCCCGGTCGCGCCGGTGAGGTCGTACCCCTCGCCGTGCGCGGTGTTCATGGCCGTCGCCAGACTCGACGCGATCGTGTCGAGCTGACCCCGGTAGCTGGGGACGATCGCGTTCAGCGCGTTGAGCTGACCACCGGCCGTGCCTCCCACGCGCACGTTGAAGTCCCCGACGGCCGTGACGACCCGCAGCGGGTCGCCAGCCGTCTGGTCCGGGTCAATGGTGCCCGCGACCTCGAACTTCGTCGCCGAACCACCGGAAACCAGGCTCATCCCGCCGACGCTCACGTCGAGCACGCCGTCCTTGCCGTGGCGCACCGAGGCGCCCACCTGGTCGGCGAGCTGCATCGCCAGGACGTCGCGCTGGTCGGCCAGGTCGTTGGCGGGCAGGCCGCTCTGCGTGGCGCGCTGGATCGCCACGTTGAGGGTGGCGATGTTCTCGGCGGCGGCGTTCACGTCGTCGACCAGGACCGCGAGGTTCTCGCGGGTCTGCGCCCACTGCCCGCCGAGCTGCTGCTGGCTGAAGTGCAGTCCGCCGGCCAGCGTCTCCATGCGCTTGAGCACCTGCCCGCGCGCGGCGGAGTCGTCAGGATTGTTCGCGACGTCCTGCCAGCCGCTCCACACCTCCGACAGCATCTTCTGGATGCCGGTGTTCCCCGGCTCCCGGAATGCCTGCTCGATCAGCTCGTAGGAGTCGGTCTCGGCCACCAGCTGAGTGAGGTTGGCGTGCTCGGTGTGCCCGCGGCCCTCAAGGAACACGTCCCGGATGCGCATGACGTCATCAGCGTTGACGCCCTGGCCGATGCCGGAGCCGGTCGAGAAGAACGCCGGCACGGCGCTTCCACCGATGGCCTGGAGGTCGACCCGCTGGCGGGAGTAGCCCTCGGTGTTGACGTTGGCGATGTTCTGACCGGTGACGTCGAGGCCGCGCCGGTTCGCCCAGAGCGCTGTCGTGGCGGCGTTCAGACCGGAGAAGGTGCTCACAGTGCTCCGTCCAGGGTGACCGCGCGGTGGCTGCCGTCGGAGTGCCGGCCGCTCGCGCCGTAGGTCCCGGCCGACGGGGTGCGCACCTGCAGCAGGGCGTCACCGATCGCGGCGAGGCCGCCCTCGATCAGCTCGCGGTTGGCGTCGGAGAGGCTGCGCAGCTCGGTGACGAGCACGAGCAGCGCCTCGTGGTGCTTGGCGTACAGGTCGTTCCAGGGGGCGGGGGCCACCTCGGCCACCTGCCGGAGCGAAGGGTTGGTCTCGATGCCCAGGCGCTGGGCCAGCGCCTCGGTCGCCGCGGCGCGCTCGACCTCCAGCGTGCGCAGCTGGTCCAGAACCACCTCGATCTCGTGCGCGATGCGCTGCAGCCAGCGGGTCTTGCCGGTGAGGATCAGATACTGCTTCTCCTCGGCCTTGAAGAGCAGCAGGTCCAGGAGTTCCTGCTCCCGCCACAGCAACGTCGACAGGTGCTGGTAGTCCACGTGTCCACCGCCTTCCGTCGTCTCGCCCGTGCTCGCGGTCGCCCCGGCCGCAGGGCCGGCCACCGCCGTCGGTGCTGCCATCGGCACCCGTTCGGAGGGGGTTGAGCCGAAGCACGCAACTGGCGCTCAAGTTCGTGCGGATTTGTGCCGACGGGTGGTGCCGACCTCCCCCGGGACAGCCGAGAGATACGGACGTGACCCCAGTCCGTGCCCTCGCGACCGAGCGATCCCTGCGTGAGCGGTCCGCGCATGACCGGCCGTTGCGCGAGCGCCCCCAGAACGGCCGGATTCCCCACCCGGTCAAGGGGCGGTCCCCGCAGGAGGTCGACGCCCTGGTGACCGAGCACCTGCCGCTCGCCGCCTTCGCCGTCAACGCCGTCGCCTCGCGTATCTCCCTCCCGAGCCACGTGAGCCGTGAGGACCTCCTCTCCTGCGCGCACGTGGCGCTCGTCGAGGTGGCCCGCCGGTTCGACCCCTCGGCCGGCGCCTCGTTCGCGACGTACGCGCTGGCCCGGCTGCAGGGCGCGGTCCTCGACGAGCTGCGCTCCGGGGACTGGGCGAGCCGGTCGGTGCGGGCCGCGGCCCGGCGGACCGACGCCGCCGCCGACGCGCTGACCATCAGCCTGGGCCGGCCGCCCACGCGCGAGGAGCTGGCCACGAGCCTGGGGATCGCCCGCAGCGAGCTCGACCACCTGCAGGTCGACGTCCACCGGGCGGTCATGGTGAGCATCGACGCCGAATCCGGCCCCGACGGCGGCACCCTGGACCTGCCCGACACCGGCGAGTCCCCCGAGCGCGCGGTGCTGCGGGGTGAGCGGGCACGACACCTGCACGAGGCGATCCGCGCGCTGCCCGACCGGCTGGACGAGGTCATCGAGCGCAATTTCTTCGGTGATGAATCACTGACCGACATCGCGGAAGACCTTGGTGTGACGCTCTCCCGCGTCTCCCAGATGCGAGCGCGGGCGCTCACCCTCCTGCACGCCGCCATGGGCGAGATCTGGGACGGCACCCCGGTGCCGGCCTCCGGCGGGATCCGCGCACGGAACCAGCAGCGCCACTACTTGGAACGGCTGACCGGTCGCAGCGCACCGCCGCTCCACTCCGCGCGCGACCCGTGGCCGGTCCACCCGTCGCGTGCGGCGCGCCCGGCCTGATGCCACGGCAGATGGACGCCCCTCCCCCGCTGCGCCGGCACTCCGCCGCGTGCCCCGCCCGACCCACGAGACCCCGCGAGGATGGCACCGCATGAACCGACACGAGATGCTGGCCGAGCTGCACACGCTGCTGAAGCCGAGGAACTACGTGGAGATCGGCATCGACACCGGCATGAGCATGGCGCTGTCGCGGGTTCCGAGCATCGGGATCGATCCGGCCTTCCGGGTCACCGAGGAGCTGAACACCGACGTCCAGCTGGTGCGCGCCACCAGCGATGACTACTTCCGCGACAACAACCCGACCGAGCGCTTCGGCGGCACGCCGCTGGACTTCGCGTTCATCGACGGCATGCACTGGGCCGAGTACGCGCTACGCGACTTCGTCTACGTCGAGGGCTACACCAGCCAGACGAGCGTCATCGTCATCGATGACATGCTGCCGCGGAACGTCCCCGAGGCCGCCCGTGAGCGGCACACCCACGAGTGGACCGGCGACGTCTTCAAGGTCACGACCGCCCTGCGCCGGCTGCGCCCGGACCTGGTCGTCCTCGAGGTCGACACCGAACCCACCGGCACCGTCATGGTCCTCCTCCCCGACGCCGGCTCGTCGGTGCTCGTCGAGAACTACCCGAACCTCGAGAAGCGCTTCCTGCGGGCCCGGGACCCGCAGCAGATCCCGGACCGGGTGCTCTCGCGGACCGAGGCGGTCGACCCGCGCCGCCTGCTCGACTGCGGCTGGTGGGAGACGCTCGTGCAGGAGCGGGAGGGGCAGCTGCCCGCCGGGTCGCTGACCACCGCCCTGGCCGACCAGGACTGGGCGTCGCTGCGCCGCACCACCCCGGGAGCCGACCAGGTCGCCCGCGCCCTCGCCTTCTCCCGCTGAGCCCGCCGGCCGGCGGCCGCCTGGTTCCTGCCGCATACCCACACCCACAGTCGGGAGGACCGACCATGAAGATCCTGATGATGAACGCGGGTCACATCGGCCCGGACTACTACCGGGTGACCGAGCCCGCGCGCGCGGTGCGCGAGGCGGACCTCGGCGTCGAGATCACCATCACCCGTGGCCTGACGACGACGATGCACAACCGGCCCGGGGGTGGCGATCCGGTCGTCACCGACGTGGACCCGCGGGGCGCCGACGTCGTGGTACTCCAGCTGCCCAAGACCGTGGAGATGCTCCAGTGCATCCGTGTCCTCCAGGCCAAGGGCGTCGCGGTCGTCGTGGAGATGGACGACCTGCTCTCCGCCGTCCCCTTCGGGAATGCGGCGTACAACAGCATCATCCGCAAGGGCATGGCCCGCCTGGCGCTGCAGTGCGCCCGCGAGGCCGACCTGGTGACGACGACGACGCCGGCGCTCGTCGAGGAGTACGCACCGCGCGGTGGCGGCGTGGTCGTCCCCAACGCGATCCCCCGCCGAATCGCCGAGCTGCCCCCGGCCTACGAGCGGGCGCCGGACGTCGTCACCGTCGGGTGGTCCGGCACCGTTGCGGGGCACCCCTACGACCTGCAGGAGATGGGGTCGGGCCTGCAGCAGGCCCTGGACAACACCCGCGGCCGCAGCCGGTTCCTGATCCTCGGCCAGAAGTGGGACGCCCGCGAGCGGCTGCGGCTGACGGAGGAACCGACCGAGCTGCGCTGGATCCCGGACGTCGACCGGTACACCGCCGCGGTCGGGGAGGTCTTCGACATCGGGGTGGCGCCGCTGCGGATCGACCGGTTCAACACCTGCAAGAGCTGGCTGAAGAACCTCGAGTACGCCGCGCGCGGTGTCTACTGCGTCCGCTCCCCCAGCGCGGAGTACGAGCGCCTGGGGCTCGGCCGCCGGGCCAAGGCCCCGAAGGACTGGGCGAAAGCCCTGACCACGGCGATCCTGGATCCCGATCTGCGCCGGGAGCAGGCCGCCCGCGACCGCACCGTCGTCCTGGACCGGCACCTGACCGAGCACACCGCTCCCCACTGGGTGGCCGCGTGGCAGCAGGCCGTGGACAACCGGGCGCGCAGCCGGCGCAAGGGCGCCTGACCGGCGGTCCGCCCCCGCGGGTGACGTCGCCGGGAAAATCTGCGCGGTTCGCCTCAAGCTCGCGGGGTCCTCGGCCGTAGACATGAGTGCACGGCCCGCAGCACGGATGCAGCGGGATCCCCAGATCAGCCCCGATTCCACGGAGGAACACCATGGGCATGAGCGTCAACACCAACGTCGCGGCACTGAACTCGTACCGCAACCTGTCGGTGACCAACGACCAGATGAGCAAGTCGCTGGAGCGCCTCTCCTCCGGCTTCCGCATCAACCGCGCCGCCGACGACGCCGCGGGCCTGGCCATCTCCGAGGGCCTCCGCTCGCAGATCGGCGGCATGAAGCAGGCCGTCCGCAACACCCAGGACGGCATCTCGGTCGTGCAGACGGCCGAGGGCGCGCTGAGCACCAGCACCTCCATCCTGCAGCGCATGCGTGACCTGTCGGTCCAGGCGTCCAACGCGGGCAGCCTGAACGACAGCGCGAAGGCGAACATCCAGAAGGAGGTCGGCCAGCTCAAGGAGGAGCTGTCCCGCATCTCGTCGACCACGAACTTCAACGGCACGAAGCTGCTCGACGGCTCGTACTCCGGGACGTTCCAGGTCGGCGCGGACGCGGGCCAGTCGATCTCCGTCACCATCGGTGGGCCGGGCAAGGGCATGGACGCCGCGGGCCTCGGGGTCAACGGCGTCGACGTCACCGGCGTGGGCCTGTACACGAACGCTGCGAGCGGCACCGCCGCCGGCACCGTCGTGACCACCGCCGCCACCAGCGGCGCCGCGGCTTCCCTCGCGATCAACAAGGAAGGCTCGGCCACTGTCGACACCTTCTCCGGTGCCAGCGGCAGCGTTGCGGCGTACGAGAAGCTGACCGGCACGATCAGCTTCGGTGGCAAGACGTTCGACCTGTCGACCGTCGACTACACCGGTGTCACCGGTGCCACCGCGACCGATCTCGCCACGAACTCGCTGGCCGCGCTGAACTCGGCCGCCAAGGCGGCCTTCGGGCTCGCCTCCACGGCGGCCAACCCGTTCACCGCGACGGCTACGGCGCTGACGTTCGCGACGCCGGCCAGCGTCGCCGGCTACACCGACGCCGACGGTGCCCTCAGCGGCTCGGCTGCCGACATCGCCAAGGCGACGCCGGTGTTCACCGCGGGCTCCGGGGCGACCCAGGCCATCAAGGACATCGACGCCGCCCTCCAGACGGTGTCGAGCATCCGCGCCGACCTGGGTGCCAAGCAGAACCGGTTCGAGCACACGATCAACAACCTCAACGTCGCGGTGGAGAACACCACGGCGTCGGAGTCGCGGATCCGTGACACGGACATGGCCCAGGAGATGACCAACTTCACCCGGACCCAGATCCTGACCCAGGCCGGCACCGCCATGCTGTCCCAGGCCAACCAGGCGTCGCAGGGCATCCTGCGACTGCTGGGCTGATCTGATCCAGCACGACTGAGCACCACCCGGTGAGGGGGGAGGCCCCGGCCTCCCCCCTCACTGCTCGTCGCCACTCCCCCGCCGGCCCACCGGCGGACGACCCCCCGGAGGACACCCATGGCAGGCATGAGCATCAGCGGCCTGGTCTCCGGGCTCGACACCACCACCCTGATCTCCCAGCTCATGCAGCTGGAGCGGCAACCGCAGAACCAGCTCAGGACCAAGCTGACCGACACCAAGGCCGACGCCTCGGCCTACCGCACGGTGAACAGCGTGTTCACCACGCTGCAGACGGCGGCCGAGAACCTGACCAAGGCCACCACCTGGGCGCCGGTCAAGGCCAGCAGCTCCGCCACGTCGGTGTCGGCGAGCGCGACCGCCGGAGCCGCCACGGGCGAGGTCACCTTCCGCGTCGACGCCCTCGCCGCCAAGCACGTGCTCATCTCGAGCGCCGACTGGACGCCCTCGACGTCGGCGATGACGCTCACCCTCGCCGACGCGGACGGCGACACTCCGGCCAAGGCGGTGGAGATCCCCGCCGACGCGACGCTGGACCAGGCCGTCACCGCCATCAACGCCGCGGGCGCCGGCGTGACCGCCACCGCCGTCAGCACCGGTAGCGGCTTCCGCCTGCAGCTCACCTCGGGCACCTCGGGAGCGGACGGCGAGTTCACCGCCACCGGGGGTCCGTCCTTCACGCTCTTCACGCAGGCAGCGGACGCGAAGATCACCGTCGGCGCCGGCGGCCCGTACGAGTACGCGGTCACGTCCACCAGCAACACCTTCACCGACGTCATGCCGGGCACCAGTTTCACCGTCAGCAAGGTGGCCGACACGGCGACCGTGACCGTGGCCAGCGACCCGGCCGCGCTGACCTCCGCGATCCAGTCGCTGGTCACCGCCGCCAACAACGCCCTCACGAACATCAACACCTACTCCGACAACAGCGCCGGTAGCACCGCCGTGCTGCGCGGTGACAGCTCACTGCGCGCCCTGGCCGGGCAGATCGCCGACGCCGTCGCCTACGCCGTGGGAGGGGATGGCTCGGCCGCCGTCGCCGGCCTGCAGCTCACCCGCGACGGGAAGATCGCCTTCGACTCGGCAGCGTTCACCGCGCAGTTCACGGCCGACCCCGTCAAGACCCAGCGGCTGCTCAACGGCTCCGGTACGGGGGATACCGCCGTCGAAGGTGTCGCGCAGCGGCTGCTCGCCGTCGCCAGGTCCGCGACCGACAGCACGACCGGCTCCCTCGTGGCACTGGCCCAGGGCAAGGACACCCAGGCGACCGAACTGCAGAAGCGGATCGAGGACTGGGACCTCCGCCTCGAGCTGCGCCAGCAGACGCTGACCCGGCAGTTCACCGCCATGGAATCGGCCCTGGGCACGATGCAGAACCAGTCCGGCTGGTTGTCCTCCCAGCTCGCCTCGCTACCGAACTGGTCGTCGTAAGCCCGTCGAACGTCGCGCCGGCCTCCCGCCGGCCCACCGCCGGCGACCTCCCCGTCGCCGTCCCCGCACACCCCATCGAGGAGTCCTCCGCATGAGTGCCGCCGCCCTGCGTGCCCGATACATGGGCGACACGGTCGCCACCGCCTCGCCGCAGCAGTTGCTGGTCATGCTGTACGACCGCCTCGCTCTCGACCTGGAGCGGGCGGAGACCGCGCTCGTCGCGAGCGACCGGGACGAGGCGCGCGTGCAGCTGGAGCACGCGCAGGAGATCGTCTTCGAGCTCCACAGCAGCCTGAAGGTTGATGCCTGGGACGGCGGGCCGCGTCTCGCCGCGCTGTACAGCTGGTTGATCGGTGAGCTCGTGCAGGCCAACGTCAAGGGCGACCGCAACCGGGTCTCCTCGTGCCGCCAGGTGGTCGAGCCACTGCGTGACGCCTGGCGGCAGGCGGCCGCCACCCTGGCCGCCGCCTCGGCATGACCTCCGCCGGCGACGGGCCGCCTGCGGACTGGGCGACCGTCCTCACCCATCTCGAGGGCGAGGTGGTCGCCGCCGAAGCCAGCATGGACCCCACCGGCGCCGAGTGGGGCCGCCGGGCCCAGGACTGGGTGCCACCGACCGGGCTCGGCCCGGTCCCGCCGGACCTGCGCGAGCGCGCCGCCCACCTGCTCCAGCACCAGCTGGCCGTCGCCGAAGCGCTGGTCGAGGCGATCATCCAGTCCCAGCGCCAGCGCGACCTGGCCGCCCGCATGTCCTACGCCCCCAGCCGGCCCGTCGCCTCGTTCGTCGACCGGGCCCTCTGACCCCGGCCCACCGAACATCCGGAGCCCCGCTCCCCCACCCGGGGGGCGGGGCTCCGTCGCGTCCGGGGCTCCGACACGGTCCGGGGCCTCCGTCGCGGCCCGGGGACGGGCACGCTCCGGCAGGGGACGGGTCGGGGCCGGTGGTCACAGTCGTCACCGCCGTCCCGTCCGGCTCCTCCGACCCTCCCGTGCCAGGCGCGCGGTCACGCGGGTACCGGGTCGTGCCGATGAGGGATGTGCACGGAGAGCACCACCATCGCCACGGATCGGCGGCCCAGCACTCGTTCGCGAGTGTCTTCCGCGTACCCGGAGGTCGATCGTGTCCTGCTCCACCCGCCGGCGAGGCGCCCGATGATCCCCGACGCCACCTCGTCGGTCTTGAAGGCGGCCCTCGCCGGGCTCGCGCAGCGGCAGCGCGTCACCGCCGACAACATCGCGAACGTCAACACCCCCGGCTTCCTCGCCGGGCGGACCGACTTCGAGACGTCGCTGCGCGGGGCCGTCCGCAGCGGCGCCACACCGGTCATCTCCGGCGGCACGACCGTCCGCTCGCTGGAGCCGACCAACACCAACGGCAACAACGTCAACCTCGATGCGGAGACCGTCATCGCCACCGAGACCGGGCTGCGCTACCAGCTGGCGCTCAACGCCCTGGACGGCAGGTACAACTCGCTCCGCACCGCCCTGAGGACTTCGTAGACCATGAGCATGTTCCAGGCCCTGAGCATCTCCCAGTCCGGGCTCATGACCCACCGGAAGTGGCTCGACGCCACCGCCGACAACATCGCCAACATCAACACGGTGCGGCGCACCGACGAGGACGCCTTCCAGGCGCGGCTCGTCGTCGCCCAGGCGGTGGACTACGGCAGCGGCGAGGGCGGCGTGCGCGTGGCCCGCGCCGAGTTCGGCGACCCGGAGGGCCGGCTGGTCTACCAGCCCGACCACCCGCTGGCCGACGAGGGCGGTTACGTGAAGTACCCGGACATCGACCTGGGTGACCAGATGACCCACATGATGATGGCCCAGCGCGGCTACCAGGCGAACCTCGCCGTCGTCGAGCGGGCGACCAGCGCCTACCAGGCCGCCCTGCAGCTCGGGAAGCGCTGATGACGATCCCGCTCGGCGGCATCCCCCCGGTCGGGGTCGGCGCGGTCACCGGCGTCGCCGGCAGCACCCGCGGCACGCCCGCGACCGAGGGAGCCGACGGCTTCGCCGCCGTCCTCGCCTCCACCTTCGACGCGCTCCGGGCCAAGCAGTCGGTGACCTCCGAGCTGGCCGTGCAGGCCGCCACCGGCGACCTGAAGGACGTGCACGACTACATGATCGCCAGCGCTGAGTCCGGCGTGGCGACCGAGATGGTCGTGACGATCAAGAACCAGGCCGTCGCGGCCTTCAACGAGATCATGAGGATGCAGATCTGATGAAGTCGGCACTCGCCGGGACGCTGGAGCGTGCCCGCTCCTCGTTCGACACGATCAGCCTCGGGCAGAAGGTCGTCATCGGCCTCCTGCTCGCCGGGCTGACCCTCGGCGGGTTCTTCTTCTACAGCTGGATCACCACGCCGACCCAGGCCCCGCTGTTCTCCAACCTCGCCGCGAGCGACGCCTCGGCGATCGTCGAGGAGCTCAACGCCCAGGGCGTGACCTACGACCTGGCCGACGGCGGCAGCACGATCATGGTCGCCAAGGACAAGGTGTACGACCTGCGGCTGGCCATGAGCGGCCAGGGCCTGCCCGCCGGTCAGGACACCGGCTACGCGCTGCTGGACCAGCAGGGCATCACCACCAGCGAGTTCCAGCAGCAGGTGACCTACCAGCGGGCCCTGGAGGGCGAGCTGGCGAAGACGCTGGAGTCGCTGGCCGGCGTCAACTCCGCCGTGGTGCACGTCGCGCTGCCCGAGGACGAGGTCTTCGTGAGCGACAAGGCCGCGCCGACGGCCTCGGTCCTGCTCGACCTGGCCCCCGGCACCGCGCTGTCCGGCGAGCAGATCCAGGCGGTCACCAACCTGGTCTCCTCCAGCATCCAGGACATGGACCCCGACCAGGTCACCGTCGCCGACGCGACCGGCCAGGTCCTCTCCGCCGCCGGCACCGGCGTGACCGCGGCCGCCGGCGACGCCCGGTCGCAGGTGGAGCAGGAGTACGAGAACCGCCTGTCGGCCAGCGCCCAGAAGATCCTGGACTCGGTCGTGGGACCCGGCCGCTCCGTGGTCTCCGTGCGCGCCGACGTCGACCTCTCCGAGCGGAGCACCACCTCGAAGACCTACACCTTCGACGAGGGTGTCCCGCCGATCTCGGAGCAGAACACCATCGAGACCTACGAAGGCGGCGGCGCCCCGGTCGGCGGCATCCTCGGTCCGGAGAACATGCCCGACGCCGCAGAGAACGCCGGCGGCGGCGAGTCCACGTACAACAAGGAGTCGACGACGTCGAACAACGCCGTCGGGGAGACCACCGAGGTCGTGCAGGGCGCGCCCGGGGAGCTGAACCGGCTCACCGTCTCGGTCGTCATGGACCAGGCCGTCGCCGGCAACCTCAACCAGCAGCAGATGACCGACCTCATGGTCACCGCCGTCGGCCTCGACGAGGCCCGCGGTGACGACATCACCGTCGCCTCGCTCCCCTTCGACGCCACCGCGGCCGAGAACGCCGCCGCGGCGATGGAGGCCGCGCGCGAGGCGGAGGCCAGCGCGCAGATGTGGTCGATGATCCGCACCGGCGGCATCGCGGCCGGCATCGCGCTGGTCGTCCTCATCGTCTGGCTGCGCTCACGCCGCGGCGCCGAAGAGGAGGAGGACTACGAGCCGCTGGAGCTGGACGAGGAGATGCTCGCCGAGCTCGACCGGCTGCGGGTGGCCAGCACGCGCGAGGAGGTCCAGCTCGACAACGCGGCCCTGGAGCTCGAAGCCGTCGAGCGGGCGAAGGTCCGGGGGGAGATCTCGACGATGGTCAGCGAACGCCCCGACGAGGTCGCGGCCATGCTGCGCGGCTGGCTCAGCGAGAGCAAGTCGTGACGCTCGCCAGCATCCAGCCGGGGGCCGTCGCCGTGCCTACGCGGCCGGAGATGCCCGGCTTGCGCAAGGCCGCCGTCTTCCTCGCCCAGATGAGCAAGGAGGAGGCCGGCGTCCTGCTCGCCCAGCTGCGCCCCCGCGAGGTCGAGGCGCTCACCCGCGAGCTGATGAAGCTCGGCTCGGTCGAGCTCGACGACGTCGACGGCGTCATGCGCGAGTTCCACGGGCTGATGACCGCGCAGCAGTTCGTCGGCCGCGGTGGCGTCGAGTTCGCCCGCGAGATCCTCGCCGCGGGCCTGGGCCAGGACAAGGCCGAGGGCATCCTCTCCCGGCTGAACGTCGTCTACACCGAGGTGCCGTTCGCCTCGCTGCGGAACGCCGACGTGCGCCAGCTCGTCACCTTCCTCAAGGACGAGCACCCGCAGGTCATCGCGCTCGTGCTGGCGCACCTCACGGCCGCGCAGTCGGCCGAGGTGCTCTCCGGGTTCGCCCCCGAGCAGCAGGCCGAGGTGGCCCACCGCATCGCCACGATGGACCGCACCTCGCCGGAGATGGTGCGCCTGGTCGAGGAGGAGCTGGGCCGCCGGATGGGCTCGATCCTGGCGCACCAGGACATGACCACCGTGGGCGGTGTCGAGACCCTCGTCGAGATCATCAACCGCTCCCCGCGGCCGACCGAGCGCTCGATCCTCGAGTGGCTGGACAACACCGACCCGGAGCTGGCCGACCAGGTCCGCTCGCAGATGTTCGTCTTCGAGGACATCGTCACCATCGACGACCGCTCCCTGCAGCTAGTGCTGCGCGAGGTGGAGGCCAACGACCTGGCCACCGCGCTCAAGGGTGTGCGGCCCGACGTGCAGGACAAGATCAAGCGGAACCTCTCCGAGCGCGCGGCCGAGAACCTCAGCGAGGAGATCGAGCTGCTCGGCCCGGTGCGCACCCGCACGGTCGAGGAGGCCCAGGCCAAGGTCGTCGCGGTCATCCGCACCCTCGAGGAGCAGGGTGTGCTGACCATCAACCGCGGTGGGGACGATGACTTCGTTGCGTGAGGAGGGCCACCGGCCGCCACGGGAGGGCGCGGTCCTGCGCGGCGGCTCGGCCGCGCTGGCCCGCCCCTACCGGGAGGTGATGGCCGATCACGTCGTCGCCGGCTCTCCTGCCGCCGTCGTCCCGGCTGCCCGCGCGGCCGGCATCTCCCCGCCCGCCGCGCCGGTGGCGGTCGCCCCGGCGCCCCGCTCCCCCGCCGTGCCCCCCCGGCCCTCGCCGGTCGAGCGGCGGACGACCGTGCGCCGGGCCGAGGACCAGCCGGTCGCCGGGAGCAAGCCGTCCTTCCGCCTCGGCGACGTCTACGCCGAGGAGCTCGCCCGGCTGCGGGCCCAGGCATGCACCGAGGGCTTCGCCGCCGGTCACGCCGAGGGCCTGCTGGCCGCGGAGTCGGTGGTCGCCGAGGCCGAGCGCGAGGCCCAGGAGCGCCTGGCGGAGGTGCAGGCCCGCTGGGAACGCCGGCTGGTCTCCGCGACCGCCGCCCTCGGCGCCGCCGTCCGGCAGCTGGAGGAGAGCGCCCGCCCGGTCGCCGACGACATCCGCGACTCGATCGTCGGCACCGCGCTGACCCTCGTCGAGGACCTCCTCGGCCGCGAGCTCGCCCTGGCCACGGACCCGGTCATGGACGCCGTGCGCCGGGCGCTCACCTTCTGCCCCGCCGACGCCCCCGCCGTCGTGCGGCTGCATCCCGACGACCTCGCCGAGGTGCCCGAGGAGGCGCTCGCCGACCTGCCCGACAGCGTCCGCGTGGTCGGCGACCCGTCGGTGGAGCGGGCCGGCGCCGTCGCCGAGTCCGGCCCCCGGCGGATCGACGCGCAGCTCGGCACGGCGCTGCAGCGCGTGCAGGCGGTGCTGGGGGCATGACCGTCCCGCCGACCGTCCTCGAGCGCGCCCGCGCCGCCGCCCGCCCGCAGGTGACCGGCGTCGTCACCGGCGCCATGGGCCTGACGCTCAGCGTCGACGGCGTGACGGCGGCCGTGGGCGACCTGGTCGAGGTCGACCCCACCGGCCGTCCGCTGCTCGCCGAGGTGGTCGCGGTCGGCCGCGACCGGCTCACCTGCATGCCGCTGGGCGGCCTGTCCGGCGTGCACGCCGGCGCACCCGTGCGGGCCACCGGCCGGCCGCTGCAGGTGCCGGTCGGCGATGCGCTGCTCGGCCGCGTCCTCGACGGCCTCGGCCGCCCGGTCGACGGCGGCCCGGCGCTCGACGGCCGCGTGTCGTGGGTCGACCTGGCGACGACGACGCCGCACGCCCTCTCCCGCGCCCGCGTCGCCGAGCCGCTCACCTTCGGCGTCCGTGCGCTCGACACCCTCGTCCCCTGCGGCAAGGGCCAGCGCCTGGGCATCTTCGCCGGCTCCGGCGTCGGCAAGTCCAGCCTGCTGGCCCAGATCAC
Organism: Blastococcus carthaginiensis; assembly: GCF_030731085.1. Lineage (NCBI taxonomy): Bacteria > Bacillati > Actinomycetota > Actinomycetes > Geodermatophilales > Geodermatophilaceae > Blastococcus > Blastococcus carthaginiensis. The sequence goes on from NZ_JASNFN010000023.1 coordinate 38,730, forward strand.
CCGCGGCACCGACGCCGACGTCCGCGTCATCGGCCTGATCGGCGAGCGCGGCCGCGAGGTGCGCGAGTTCATCGAGGAGAACCTCGGCCCCGAGGGCCTGGCCCGCACGGTCGTCGTGGTCGCCACCTCCGACGAGCCGCCGCTGGTCCGCCTGAAGGCGGCCTTCGTCGCGACCCGCATCGCGGAGGCCTTCCGCGACGAGGGCCGCGACGTCCTGCTGCTGATGGACTCGATCACCCGCACCGCGATGGCGCAGCGCGAGGTCGGCCTCTCCGCGGGCGAACCGCCGGCCACCCGCGGCTACCCGCCGAGCGTCTTCGCGATGATGCCGCAGCTGCTCGAGAAGGCCGGCACCGGCGCCGTGGGCTCGATCACCGGCCTCTACACGGTGCTCGTCGAGGGCGACGACCACAACGAGCCGATCGCCGACACCGCCCGCTCGATCCTCGACGGGCACGTCGTGCTCACCCGCAAGCTGGCCACCACCGGGCACTTCCCCGCCATCGACGTGCTGGAGTCGATCTCCCGCGTCGCCGGCGCGGTGGTCCCCCCGGCGCAGATGACCGACGCACGCGAGGTCCGCCGGCTCATGGGCGCGCTCCGCGACGTCCGGGAGCTGATCGAGATCGGCGCCTACCAGGCCGGCAGCGACCCGCTGGTGGACCGCGCCCGCCAGCTGGCCCCGCAGATCGACGCGTTCCTGCAGCAGCCGCTCGGTGAGTCGACATCGGCCCCCGAGGCGTGGGCCTGGCTGCAGCGCATCGTGAGGGCCGCGTGAAGCGCGCCGCCTTCCGGCTGCAGCCGGTCCTGGAGCTGCGCCGGAGCGAGGAGCGGGCCGCGGCGGCCGCGGCCGCCGCGGCCGCGAAGGCCGCCGGCGAGGCCGCCCGTCGGGCCACCGAGCAGGAGGCGGCGCTGGCCGGCGCGGTGCTCCCGCCGTCGCTGCCGGCCGGCTCCTTCGTGGCGGCCATGGTGCTGCTCCGGACGGCGGCCACCGACGCCGCCGACGCCCGCGCGCTGGCCACGGCGCAGGCCGAGCAGGCCGAGGCCGTGCGCGCGGAGTGGACCGCCGCCGCGCGCCGGACCAAGGGCCTCGAACGGCTGGCCGAGCGGCACCGGCTGGCCCAGCAGCACGCCGCCGACGCCGCCGAGGAGCGGGCCACCGACGACCTGGTCACCGGCCGCGCCTCCCGCGGCACGGGTACCGACGACACGGGGACGGCATGGACGGGCTGAGCGCGGTGCAGTCCCGGATCGCCGAGATCCAGGCCCGGTTCCAGCCGTCCGTCGCAACAGCCTCGGCCTCCTCGGCGTGGGCCGCCGCCGCCGGTGCCGCCGGGCTCACCGGCAGCTCGGCGGTCGGCACCGTGGCCACCGGGGCCGCCACCGCGTCCGAGGGCGCGGTGGTGACCGAGGCGCAGAAGTACCTCGGTGTCCCCTACCTGTGGGGCGGCACCGACCCCCGCAAGGGCCTGGACTGCTCCGGCTTCACCAAGCTCGTGTTCGGCAACCTGGGCATCGAGCTGCCGCGCACGTCGTCCCAGCAGGCGACCGCCGGCAAGGCGGTCCCCTCGCTCGCCTCCGCGCGCCCCGGCGACCTGGTCTTCTTCGACAACTCCTCGTCCCGCGCGGGCATCGACCACGTCGGCATCTACCTCGGCAACGGCCAGATGATCGCCGCGCCGCAGGCCGGCGAGACGGTGAAGATCCAGGCGGTCGGCAACCCCACGGTGATCCGCCGGGTGCTGCCCGAGGCCGCCGTCCCCGCTGCCGCCCCGGCGGCCGCGGGAACGCTGGCCGGGGTGCCCTATGCGGACCTGTTCCAGCGCGCGGCCGGCCGGCACGGCGTCGACGCCTCCCTGCTGGCCGCGGTCGCCCAGCAGGAGTCCGGCTTCGACACCGCGGCCGTCTCCCCGGCGGGCGCCCAGGGCCTCATGCAGTTCATGCCGGCGACGGCGAAGGGGCTCGGCGTCAATGCGTTCGACCCGTCCTCGGCCGTCGACGGCGCGGCCCGCTACCTCGGCTCCCTGACCCGGCAGTTCGGCTCGACCGAGCTGGCGCTGGCTGCCTACAACGCCGGGCCGGGGACGGTGAGCCGCTACGGCGGCATCCCGCCCTACCCGGAGACCCAGAACTACGTCCGGTCCGTGATGAGCAAGGCGGAGGCCTACAGATGACCGAGCTCGCGAGGTCGGCGGGAGACACAGCCCCGTGGGTGACGGGACCGGCGCGCGCCGGCGAGGAGGCGTCGTGACCGCTCCCGTGACCACCGCCGTCCCGGCTGCGCGTGCCGCATCCGCCGCACCTGCCGCGGGCGCGTCCGGCGAGAGCGCGGCTCCCTTCGCCTCGGCCCTGGACGGCGCGCTGAGCGGCGGGGTGCGCGACGCCGGCGGCGAGGCCGGCGGCCGGCAGACCTCCGGCGAGGCCCCGGGCGAGGAGCCCGCCGCCCCCGAGGAGCCGGTCGCCGCACCGGCCGTGGACACCACCGCGGCGGGCGTGGCCGCCACCCTGTGGGCACTGCTGCGTGGTGGCGCCGCCGCGCAGCCGGCCGGCGACGCGGCCGGCCCGACCGCCCCCGCGGTCGCCGTGGGCCCCGCAGGCACCGCGACCGCCACGGTCCCGGGGACGGCCGTGGCCGCCGCCGCGCAGGCCCTGACGGTGCCCGGCACCCCGGCCGGCGCCGCTCCCGTGGCCGGTGCCGCTCCCGTGGCCGGTGCCGTCGTCCCGGTCATGGTCGGTGCACCGGTGCCCGGTACCCCGGGCACCGGCCGGGCCGGTCCCGACCTGCCGGCCACCGCGTCGGCCCGGGCCGTGGAGGCCACCGCCGTCGTCGGCGACGGCGCGGCGCGCGGGCGGGCCGCCGAGCACGCCGGGGCACCGGGGCTCGCCGTCGTCGCCGGCACTCCAGCGGCGTTGCGACCGGCCGGGGAGCCCCCGACCCAGGCGCCGTCCGCCGGCGCTGCCGCCACTGCGACCACCACGGCCGCCACCTCCGGGCCGCCGGTCGCCGGAGCTCCCGCACCGGCGGCCGGGCAGCAGCCCGGTGCGGGTGACCCCGGCGCCGGAGGGGAGCCGACCTCCGCCGTGGTCCCCGCTCCGGCCGCGGGTGCCGAGGGCCTCCCCGCGGTTCCCGGAGCCACCGCCCCCGCACCCGTCGCGGCCGCCGCACCGGCGACCGCCCCCGCCACCGGCGACGGTGCCGCCCTGCCGGTCTCCGGCCAGGTCTCCCGCCAGGTGGCGGTGCTCAGCGGCGCCGGTACCGGCTCGCACACGATGACGCTGGTCCTCACCCCCGAGAACCTCGGCCCGGTGCAGCTGCAGGTCACCGTCGCCGAGGGCGTGCTCGACCTGACGCTGCGCGGCGCCCACGAGCTCGGCCGCGCCGCCCTGCTGGACGCCCTGCCCGAGCTGCGGCGCGACCTCGAGGCCGCCGGTCTCAGCCCGTCGCGGGTCGAGGTGGACGCCGATGCCGGTGGTTCCTGGCTGTCCCGGCACGCCGCCGAGCAGCAGGCCCGGCAGGACACCGGGAGCCGCGGCGGCCCGCAGGAGCCGGCCGGTGGGTGGTCACGACCGGGTGGTCGCCCTGCCGATAGCGGAGAGGGGCGCGCTGCCCCGCAGAACCGATCCACGTCGTCCGGCGTGGACGTGCGCGTCTGAGAGCGAGGAGCCCACATGCCGGACGCAGTGAGCGGTGCCACCGGGACGACCGCGACGTACTCCGCGACGAGCTCCGTCGACCGCGGTGACCAGATGGGGAAGGACACCTTCCTCAAGCTGCTGGTCGCCCAGATGAAGTACCAGGACCCCGGCAACCCGGCCGACACCAACCAGCTGATGGCGCAGACCGCCACCTTCAGCCAGGTCGAGAAGCTCGAGGAGATCGCCAAGCAGAACGCCTCGATGCTGGCCCTGCAGCGCTCGAGCAGCGCGGGGGCGATGGTCGGCCAGACCGTCACCTACACCGACTCGACCGGCGCCTCGAAGGCCGGCGTCGTCACCTCCGTCCGCCTGGCCACCGACAAGGCCGAGGCCGAGGCCACGATCGGTGGCGTCTCCGTGCCCGTGGGCCGGATCACCGACGTCGGCACCCGCTGACGCCCCCCAGACCACCGCGCCGACCCGCGCTCCCCCAGCCCGAGCCCCCACCCGGAGGAGACCCCCGATGCTCCGCTCCATGTTCTCCGCCATCTCCGGTCTGCGTGCCCACCAGACCAAGATGGACGTCACCGGCAACAACATCGCCAACGTCAACACCGTCGGCTTCAAGAGCAGCGCCACCGTCTTCCAGGACACCCTCTCCCAGGTCGTGCGCGCCGGCGGTCAGCCGGCGGCCGACCGGGGTGGCACGAACCCGGCGCAGATCGGTCTCGGCGTGAAGCTCGCCGGGATCACCACCAACTGGACCAACGGTGCGGCGCAGTCCACCGGGCGGTCGACCGACTTCATGATCGAGGGCGACGGCTTCTTCGTCGTCGAGGGCGCGGGCGGGCAGCAGCTGTTCACCCGGGCCGGCTCGTTCGACTTCGACGCCAGCGGCAAGCTGGTCACCCCCGACGGCTCGATCCTGCAGGGCTGGGTGGCCCAGAACGGTGTGGTCAACGCCAACGGCCCCGTCGAGGCCCTGGTCGTCCCCTACGGGCAGATCGTGAACCCGACGCCCACCACGGCCGGCAGCATCGTGGGCAACCTGCCCTCCGACGTCGCCGCCGGCACCACCTTCCAGGTCGGCGCGGACATGTACGACAGCCAGGGCGTGCTGCAGAAGGTCGCCTACAACATCGAGAAGCTCAGCGACAACAACTGGGAGGTCAGCGTCGTCCACTCCGACGGCACGACGCTGATGGCTGCCACGCCGATCGCGTTCGACGCGGCGGGCAACCTGACCACGCCGGCCGCGCCGGACTACGAGCTCGCGCCGTTCACGCCGGTCGGCTACCCCAGCTGGACCAACACGGTGACCATGAGCCTGGCCGGGCTCACCCAATTCGGTGGCGCCAACACCCTCGCCGCCCCGAAGCCCGACGGCTACGCCCTGGGGTCGCTGCAGTCGTTCACCCTCAGCAACGACGGCACGATCACCGGCGTCTACTCCAACGGGCTGCGCCAGCCCCTGGGGCAGCTCGCCATGGCCTCGTTCAACAACCCCAGCGGCCTGGAGAAGGCCGGCAACTCCTCCTTCCGCGTGGGCGACAACTCCGGCGTCGCGATGATCGGCCTGGCCGGGCAGGGCGGCCGCGGGGAGCTCAGCTCCGGCGCGCTGGAGATGTCGAACGTTGACCTCAGCGAGGAGTTCACCGGGCTGATCGTCGCCCAGCGCGGCTTCCAGGCCAACAGCCGGGTGATCACGGCGTCCGACGAGATCCTCCAGGACCTGGTGAACCTCAAGCGCTGATGAAGGGCCTCTCCGCTCCCGCGCCCGGCGCCGGGGCCTGAGGAGAGGCCGTTCCGGCACGTCACCGGCGGGGGGGGGGCCCCCCCGGGGGGGCGGGGCGGCCCGGCACCCCCCCCCCCCCCCCCCACAAGGGCGGGGGGGGTGTCGTGCGGGCTGGGCGTGCCCTGCCGCGGCGCCCGGGCCCCCCGGGGGGGGCCCCGGGCCGTCCGTCACACGCCCCCCGCCAGCACCTTCGGCTCAAGGAGGCCCCGTCCGGGGCCGATGACAGAACTGCCGTTCCCGCCCGGACCGTGTTCACGCCCCACCGACCCCCACCGAGCAAGAGGACCGCCCCGTGATCCGAGTGACGCGCCTGAACGGCGACGAGTTCGCGCTCAACCCCGACCTGATCGAGAAGGTCGAGGGCCACCCCGACACGGTCGCCTTCCTGGTGGACGGCACGAAGTACGTGGTGCGCGAGAGCGTGGCCGAGGTGCTGCAGGAGATCCGCGAGTACCGCGCCGGGATCCTCGCCCTCTCCTACGAGATGGACCGGGGCGCCTACCGCCCGCACGTCCCCGAGCAGCAGGTCGGCGACTCGTCGGTCGTGCCCTTCCCGACCCGAGAGGAACGCTGACCCGTGGATCCGGCCACCCTCATCGGGTTCGTCATCTCGATGGCCGCCCTCCTGGTCTTCATGATCATGGAGGGCGCCGACCCGGCGTCCCTGATCTTCATCCCGGCGATCATCCTGGTCATCGTCGCCACTTTCGGCGCGGCGATGTCCGGCCAGACGATGGACGACCTCAAGAAGATGCCGGCCTGGTTCAAGATGGCCGTGATGCCGGCCAAGGTGCCGCCGCCGACCCAGCAGATCCAGACGCTGGTCAGCCTCGCCGAGAAAGCCCGCAAGGAGGGCCTGCTCGCCCTGGAGGCGCAGGTCAAGGCGATCGAGGACCCGTTCCTCAAGCGCGGCCTGCAGATGGGCATCGACGGCACCGACCCCGAGGAGCTCCGCGCCGTCCTCGAGAGCGAGATCTCGGCGAAGAAGGCCGAGGACAAGACCGCCGCCAAGTTCATGACGACGATGGGCGGCTACGCGCCGACCATCGGCATCGTCGGCTGCATCGTCGGCCTGATGAACGTGATGGGGAACCTCAGCAACCCCGAGGCCCTGGGACCGATGATCGCCGCGGCCTTCGTCGCCACCCTGTGGGGCGTCATGGCCGCGAACTTCTGGTTTCTCCCCATGGGCGCGAAGATCATGCGGGTCAGCGAGCTGCAGGCCGCGCAGATGGAGCTGCTGGTCGAGGGCATCGCCGAGATCCAGGCCGGCACCAGCCCGCGGGCGGTCCGGCTGAAGCTCAACTCGCTGATCCCGCCCAGTGAGGTCGCCAAGGAGGCCGCGTGAGCGCCTCCGGCCACGGCGGTCGCCGCCGGGCCAAGAAGCACGAGGAGGAGGAGCACGAGAACCACGAGCGGTGGCTGGTGTCCTACGCGGACATGATGACCCTGCTCCTGGTCCTGTTCGTGGTGCTCTACGCGATGAGCCAGGTCGACCAGGCCAAGTTCGCCGCGCTGGCCAAGGGCCTCTCCCAGACCCTCGGCACGCCGATCAACGTGCAGCCGGCCTCCACGCCGGAGGGCTCGGTCCTCGACGGTCTCCCGGGCGCGGTGGACATCGCCTCGGCGATCCCCTCGGACCCGACCGTCCAGCAGGCCGAGGTCGACAAGGCGGCTGCGCAGGCCGCGGCCGACCGGGCCGAGCGCCTCGCCGCCGAGGCGAAGGCCGCCTACGACGAGCTGGCCGCCGCCCGCGACGCGATCGAGGCGGCGCTGGCCGCCGCCGGGTACGCCGGCGCGGCCCGCTACGAGATCGACGAGCGGGGCCTGGTGGTGCACATCGTGGCCGACCAGGTGCTCTTCGACGCCGAGCAGGCCGTCCTCCGGCCGGAGGGGCGGGCGATCCTCAGCGCGATCGCCCCCACCCTCGGCCGGCTGCCCAACCAGCTCGGGGTCGAGGGGCACGCCAACCACCTCCCCGTCACCGTCGGCGGCCCGTGGCCGTCGAACTGGGAGCTCTCGGCCACCCGCGCGACCACGGTCGTCCGGTACCTGGCCGCGGACGGTGTCCCGCAGCCGCGGCTGTCGGCCACCGGCTACTCGTCGACCCGGCCGCTGGTGCCCGAGTCCGACCCCACCGCCCTCACCGTCAACCGACGGGTCGACGTCGTCGTCCTGTCCACCGCGTCGGCGGAGGCCAACGCCCTCCTGCCCGGCCTCGACGCCGCCCACCGAGGAGTGACCGAATGAGCAAGAAGGACAAGAACGCCCCCGCCGACGGCGAGGAGACCGAGGGCAAGGGCGGGAAGAAGCTCTTCCTGATGCTGGCCGTCGTGCTGCTCGCCGGGGCCGGCGCCGCCTACTTCTTCCTCTTCGCCGGAACGGGGGAAGCGGAGGCCGCGGCGCCCGAGCACGGCGGCTACACCGCGCTGGAGCCCATCGCGGTGAACCTCGCCGGTGGTGGCTACCTGAAGATCGGCATCACCCTGGAGTACACGGTCGAGGCGGCCGGCGGGGGCCACGGCGGTGGCGGCGTCGACGGCGCCAAGGCCTACGACGCGATCATCTCCACGTTCTCGCAGGCGAACCCGGCCGACGTGACCAACGCCCGGGACGCGCTGAAGGAGTCCCTGGAGCAGAAGATCATCGAGGCGTACACCGACCACGACATCCCCATGGTCATGGGCATCTACTACACGGAGTACGTGACCCAGTAGCGGCGCACGAGTCCGGCGAGCGCCTGCGCTCAGTAGGGGTTTTCGCCCCTGGAACCCCCACTCAGCGCACACGCTCGCCCGCCGGCCTGACGCTCCGACCACGCGGGGGTGGCCGCCGGGCCCGGCGGGGCCCCCCCCGGCACACCCACCCCCCCCCCCCGCCCCCCCCCCCCGCTGCACTCCACCCGCACCACCCGTCACACGCCCCCCGGCCGGCACGGGGAGCCCTCGCCGCCCGGTCAGGGTGCTCCCGGTCCCCGCCGATGAGGGGTTGCGTGACCACCCCCGAGACCGGACCGGCCCCGGCCGCCGCGCCGGCCCCGGCTCCGGCCCCCGCCGCCACGGCCCCCGCCGTCCCGGCGCCCGCCGCCACGGCCACGAGCAACCGCAGCCGCCGTGGGGCGCCGCGCACCTACGACTTCCGCCGGCCGACGAAGCTCTCCCGCGAGCACGTGCGGGTCATGCAGATCGCCCAGGAGGGCTTCGCCCGGCAGGCGACGACGATCCTCACGACCTTCCTGCGCGCCGGCGCCCGCATGGAGCTCGGCGGCATCGAGCAGTTCTCCTACGACGACTACGTCGGGACGCTGCCCAACCCCAGCTTCATCTCCACCTTCACGCTGGAGCCGCTGGCCGGGAAGGGGCTGCTGGCCTTCCCCCTCGACATCGCCATGGCGATGGTCGATCACATGCTCGGCGGCTCCGGGGCCGCCGCCCAGCCCAACCGGCCGATGACGGCGATGGAGACCACCATCACCAACCACCTGCTGGACCGGCTGCTCGACGAGTTCGCGGTGTCGCTGGCCTCCGTGGCCGATATCCAGCCGGTGCTCGTCGGGCGGGAGTACAACCCGCAGCTCGCCCAGGCCGCCGCCGGCTCGGACACCGTGATGGTCGCCAGCTTCACGATGTCCGTCGGCGACCGCGAGGGCGAGGCCACGGTCGTGCTGCCGTTCTCCTCGTTCGCGCAGGCCCTGAACAACGCCGCCTCCCCGCAGCTCTCGGAGTCCGCGCTGCGCAAGCGCCAGCGCGCCCGCGAGGCGCTGATCGACCGGCTGAACCTGGTGCCGGTGGACGTGAGCGTCCGGTTCGCCCCGCTCACCGTCTCCTCCTCCGACCTGCTCTCCCTCGCCGTCGACGACGTGCTGCTGCTCCGCCACCCGCGGGACAGCCCGCTGGAGGTCACGACCAACGACGTGACGTTCGCCTACGCGATCGCCAGCAACCACCGGCGCCGACTGGCCGCCTCGATCGTCCCCACCCCGCACGCCCCGCACGCCGCGAAGGACTCCGCATGACCGCGCCCCGCACCGACTCGCAGGACTCCCAGACCGTCACGGCGGTCGTCGCCGCGGCCGCCCGGGCGGCCGCCGCCCTGGTCCCCTCGACCTCGGCGCTGAGCGCCGGCGCGCCGGTCAGCGACCCGGACACCGTCCCCCTGCCCCCGGCGGCCGCGCTCGCGGTCACCGCCGGGCTGTCCGGCGAGGTCTCCGGCGACGTCGTGCTGATCGTCTCCGGCGACGTCGTCGACGCGCTGCAGAACTCCCCCGTCGGGCAGATGGACGTCTCCGCCGCGCTGCGGCCGGCGCTGGAGGCGGCCGCGGCCGCGCTCGGCCGGGTGCGGGTCGCCTCCGAGCGCACCGAGGAGCCGGTCGCCGCCCTCGACGGGCTGCGCGACAAGGGGATGTTCGTCGCCGTCCCGCTCATGGGCGACGGCGAGCACCAGGCCACGCTCGCGCTGCAGGTGACCCTGCCGGCGGCCCGCGAGCAGCGGGGCAGCCTCGAGCTCCTGCGGCACGTGGCCATGGAGGTCACCGTCGAGATCGGGCGCACCCGCATGACGGTGCAGGAGCTGCTGTCGCTGCACCCGGGCGAGGTCGTCGAGCTCGACCGCGCCGCCAGCGCCCCCGCCGACCTGCTGGTCAACGGCACGCTCATCGCGCGCGGCGAGGTCGTCGTCGTCGACGAGGACTTCGGGCTGCGGATCAGCGAGATCGTCACCGACGCCGCCGAGCTGGGAGCCGCGGCCTCATGACGTGGATGATCATCCGGCTCTTCCTGTCCCTCGCCCTCATCGGCGGCGTGCTCTGGTTCGCCGCCCGGCTGGCGAAGAAGAAGGGCCTGGGTCAGGGCAACGGCCTCATCCAGGTCGTCGCCCGCCAGCGCCTGGGCCGCACCAGCACGGTCAACGTCGTCCGCATCGCCGACGTCGTCCTGGTCATCGGCTCCACCGAGGAGCAGGTCACCCTGCTCGCGGAGGTCGACGGCGAGGCGGTCGAGGCCGCGCTGGCCGAGCGCGGCGGCCCCGCCCGGCTGCGGCCCACCGGTGAGCCGGCCGACGACGCGCCCGCGGCGGCGGTGCCGGCCGCCCGGCCCGCGTCCGACGGCGTGCTCGCCGGCTCGGTCCTGGACCGGAACGGCTGGGGCACGCTGGTCGACGAGCTCCGCGAGCGCACGGTCCGCCGGTCATGACCGCCGCAGTGCGCCCGCTCACCCACCGGACGTGGGGCCGCGCGCTCGTCGTCCTGCTTGCGCTGCTGGTCGCCGCCGTGGCGGCGGTCGTCCTCGCCGGCGCGGCGGCGGCCGCCCCGACGGCCCCCACCGCGCCGACGGCACCGACGGCCCCCGAGGTCGGCGGGGCCGTGGACATCTCCATCGGGAACGGCTCCCCCAGCAGCTCCATCACGCTGATCCTCGCGATCACGGTGCTCTCGGTCGCCCCGTCGGTGCTCCTGCTGGCCACCTCGTTCACCAAGATCATCGTGGTGCTCGGCCTGACCCGGAACGCGCTCGGCATGGCGACGTCGCCGCCGAACCAGGTGCTCACCGGCATCGCCCTGTTCCTCACGCTCTTCGTGATGGGCCCGGTGTTCTCCGACATCAACGAGCTCGCCGTCCAGCCCTACATGGACGGGGCGATGTCGGTGTCGCAGGCCTACGACGCCGGTGTCGTGCCGCTGCGCGAGTTCCTCCTCGACAACACCCGCGAGGACGAGCTGAAGCTGATGATCGGGCTCTCCGACGAGGAGGCCCCGGCCGACGCGACGCAGGTCAGCATGACCACGTTGATCCCGGCGTTCGTGCTCTCCGAGCTCAAGAGCGCCTTCATCATCGGGCTGGTCATCTTCATCCCGTTCCTGGTGCTCGACATGCTCGTCAGCGCCGCGCTCATGGCGCTCGGCATGATGATGGTCCCGCCGACCATCGTGTCGCTGCCCTTCAAGCTGCTGCTCTTCGTCGTCGTCGACGGCTGGGCGCTGATCACCACCGCGCTGGTGGGTTCCTACGGAGGGGCGGGGTAGCGATGAGCGACGCGAAGACGACGCCCGAGCGAGGAACGAGCGAGGAGCGGAACGAGGACGGAGTCGAGCCATGAGCGACGCCGACGTCACCGAGATCGCCGCGCAGACCATGATGGTCGCCGCCAAGGTCGCCGCCCCCATCCTGCTGACCGCGCTCCTGGTCGGCTTCCTGATCTCGCTGTTCCAGGCGGCCACCCAGATCCAGGAAGCCACGCTCTCCTTCGTCCCGAAGATGATCGCCGTCGCGATCGCCCTGCTGGTGACCGGGAACTGGGTGCTCTCCGAGCTGGTCAGCTTCACGCACACCCTCTTCGACAAGCTCCCGGCACTGCTCGACCGGACCTGACCGCATGGACCTCTCGGTCCCGGCGGTCACGCTCGCGGCCCTGCTCCTCGGCACGGCGCGGGCCGCCGGCTTCGTCCTGCTCGCCCCGCCGTTCAACTCGCGGGTGATCCCCGGCGCGGTGAAAGGCGCCCTCGCCCTGGCCCTCGCGGTACTGCTGTCCACCCAGATCGCGCCCACGCTGCCCGAGCCGACGGCGGGTTTCCTGCTGGTCACCGCCGTCACCGAGGTCGTCATCGGCGCGGCGCTGGGCTTCGTCGTCCAGGTGCTCTTCACGGCGGTGCAGATGGCCGGGGACGTCCTCGACCTCGCCGGCGGCTTCTCGCTGCAGCCGGGCTACGACCCGATGGCGATGACCCAGAACAGCTCCCTGGGCAAGCTGCACTACCTGCTGGCCACCACGCTGCTGTTCACCAGCGGCGGGCACCTGCTGATGGTCAAGGGCTTCGCCACCTCCTACGACGGGCTGCCCGTGGGCGGCGACGTGCCCACCGACCAGATCGCGGCGGTGCTCATCACCGCCTTCTCCATGATGTTCCTGGCCGCGCTGCAGATCGCCGGGCCGATGGTGGCGGTGCTGCTGCTCGCCGACGTGGCGCTGGCCCTGCTGAGCCGGGCCGCCCCCGCGCTCAACGTCTTCGCCCTCGGCTTCCCGGTGAAGATCATGCTCACCCTGGCGATGCTGGGGCTCACCTTCCCCCTGCTGCCCCCCGCCCTCGACCAGCTGCTCGAGCACGGCGCCCGCGCCATGACCTCGCTGCGCGGCGGCTGAGGGGGTGACGCATGGCCAAGGACGGACCGGGTGGTGAGAAGACCGAGGCGCCCACTCCCCAGCGCCTGAAGAAGGCGCGCAAGGACGGGCAGATCCCGCGGACCCAGGAGCTGGGGACGTGGCTGGGCGTGGCGGCGGCGAGCTTCCTGCTGCCGATGCTGGTGGGCACTGCGTTCGACGCGGTGCAGCAGCTGTTCGTGCACGTCGGGACGGTGGCGGACGACCCGCAGGTCACCACGGTCACCGCGCTGCTCGGCAAGGCGCTGATCGCCTTCCTGACGACGCTGCTGCCGACCGCGATCGCGCTCATGCTCGTCGGCGTGGCCTCCTCCGCGGCCCAGGGCGGGGTGCACCCGACGTCCAAGCCGCTGCAGCCCAAGCTGAAGAAGTTCAACCCCCTGCCGGGCATGAAGCGCATGTTCGGCACCCAGGGCCTGTGGGAGATGTCGAAGGCGCTGATCAAGACGGCGGCCCTCGGCACCGTCGTGATCGTCACCAGCGAGCGGGCCCAGGCGCTGGTCTCCTCCGCGGGCTCCCTGCCGCTGTCGGCCGTCGCGGCCACCTTCACCGACTCGGCCGTGCTGATGTTCCGCGTCGTCGCGGTCACCGGCCTCATCATCGCCGTCGCCGACTACGTCGTCGTGCGGAAGAAGATGATGAAGGAGCTCAAGATGAGCAAGTACGAGATCCAGCAGGAGCACAAGCAGGCCGAGGGCGACCCGTACATGAAGGCGCACCGCCGCGGCGTGCAGATGGCGATGTCGCGGAACCGGATGATGGCCGAAGTGGCCGACGCCGACGTCCTGCTGGTGAACCCCACCCACGTCGCCGTCGCGCTGAAGTACGACGCCGCCCAGGGGGCGCCGCGCGTGGTGGCGAAGGGCGCCGGCGAGGTCGCGACGAAGCTGCGCCAGCGGGCCACCGAGGCGCGGGTGCCGCTGGTGCAGGACATCCCGCTCGCCCGCGCCCTGCACGCCTCCTGCGAGCTCGGTCAGGAGGTGCCGCCGCAGCTGTTCACCGCCGTCGCCCGCGTGCTGGCCTTCGTCATGCACCTGGGGTCGCGGGGCGTGCGGGGCGGCTTCCACCGGCCCGGGTTCGAGGCGCCCGATGTCACGGACCTGCCCAAGGCCGGTCGCCGCCGTCCCCCCGTCGCCGCCTGAGTGCGTTGATGATCAGGTCACCTGGTCGTTCCGGGTCCTGGCTCACCGTCGACCGTGAGCCAGGACCCCGCCCGGGGGGGCCGGGCCGGCGGTGCCGGGGCCGGGCCCGGTGGGTCTTTCCTGCGGCCTCGGGGCGGGGGCGGCGCCCCCCCCCGCGCCCCCCCCCCCCCCCCCCCCGCGACGGTGAGCCAGGACAGGCGTTCCCGGCGCGGTACCGGGTGCGCGTCGGCCTGCCGATGAGGGAGGGGTGAGCCAGCGTCCCTCGTGCGAGCCCGGAGCGGGCGAGTGAAAGGCCTGGGCAAGGCCGCCGTCCCGATCGGCGTCGTCGCCATCGTCCTCATGCTGGTGGTGCCGCTGCCCGCCGGGATGATGGACATGCTCATCGGGCTGAACCTGGCGATCTCCCTGCTGGTGCTGCTGGTCGCGATGCAGATCAGGAAGCCGCTGGACTTCGCGGTCTTCCCCTCGCTCCTGCTCATCGCGACGCTCTTCCGCCTCGCCCTCAACGTCTCCTCGACGCGGCTGGTGCTCACCGATGGCTACGCCGGCAAGGTGATCGAGGCCTTCGGTCACATCGTGATCGGCGGCTCGCTGATCGTCGGCCTGGTCATCTTCCTCATCCTCACCATCGTGCAGTTCGTGGTGATCACCAACGGCGCCGGGCGCGTGGCCGAGGTCGGCGCCCGCTTCACCCTCGACGCCATGCCCGGCAAGCAGATGGCGATCGACGCCGACCTCAACGCCGGGCTGATCAACGAGGCGCAGGCCCGCAAGCGGCGGCACGAGGTCACCGCCGAGGCCGACTTCTACGGTTCGATGGACGGCGCCTCGAAGTTCGTGAAAGGCGACGCCATCGCCGGCATCGTCGTCACCCTGGTGAACCTCATCGGTGGCTTCGCCATCGGCATGATGCAGCGCGGGATGGCGCCGGCCGAAGCGGTGAGCACCTACTCGCTGCTCACCGTCGGCGACGGGCTCGTCTCGATGATCCCGGCGCTGCTGATGTCCACGGCGACCGGCATCATCGTGACCCGCTCGGCCACCGAGGGCGACATGGGCACCGACCTGATCGCCCAGCTCGGTCGCTTCCGCCAGCCGGTCCGCATCGCCGGCGGCGCCGCCCTCGCGCTGTGCCTCATCCCCGGCCTGCCCAAGCTGCCCTTCCTGCTCGTCGGCGTGGCCTTCCTCGTCATGGCCAGCCGGATGACGGAGCCGGAGGAGGTCGACGAGGAGGCCGAGGCCGCCGCGGCCGCCGCCGAGCTGGAACCGGCCCCCGACTCGCCCGAGGCGATCGCGGAGAAGATGCGCGTCGACCCGCTCGAGCTCGAGGTGGCGTTCGACCTGGTCGACCTGGTCGACACCGCCCGCGGCGGCGACCTGCTGGACCGGGTCAAGGCCCTGCGGCGGAAGGTCGCCATGGAGACCGGGTTGGTCATCCCGCTGGTGCGCACCCGCGACAACCTCGACCTGCCCTCCTCGCAGTACGTCATCTGGCTCAACGGCGTGCCGGTCGCCAAGGGCAGCTCTCCCGCCGGCACCGTCCTGGCCATCGGCGACGCGCTCGACGGCCTGCCCGGCAAGCCCACCCGCGAGCCGGTGTTCGGGCTCGCCGCCAAGTGGGTGCCCGCGGAGCTGCAGCGGGCCGCCGAGATGGCGGGGGCCACCGTGGTCGACCGCTCGTCGGTCATCACCACGCACCTGGCCGAGGTCGTCCGGCAGAACGCCGCGGACCTGCTCGGGCGCGAGGACGTCCGCCTGCTCGTGGAGATGGTGCGCCGCTCCCACCCCGTCGTCGTCGAGGAGCTGACGCCCGCGCTGCTCACCCTGGGAGAGGTGCAACGCGTGTTGCACGCGTTGCTCGCCGAGGGTGTGTCGATCCGGGACCTGGTCCGCATCTTCGAGGCACTCTCTGTGCGTGCCAAGCACTCGACCGAACTCGACGGACTCGTCGAGGCGGCCCGGACGGCGCTGGGCTCGGCGATCAGCCAGCCCTACGTCACGCCGGACGAGCGCCTGCACGTGTTCACGCTGGAGCCGGGGTTCGAGCAGCGCCTGCTCGAGTCGGTCCGCCAGACCGAGATGGGTGCCGTCCTGGCCCTCGACGCCGGCGCCGTGGATGCTCTCGTGCACGGCTGCAGCGGCATGCTCGAGGACGCCGAGCGGCAGGGCCTGTCCCCCGTCCTCGTCTGCTCGCCCCAGGTCCGTGCGGCGCTCGCGCGGCTGATGCGCCAGATCCTGCCCCGGCTGCCGGTCATCTCCTACGCGGAGGTGTCCCGGACGGCCCAGATCGAGTCGCTGGGAGTGGTGAGCGGTGCCGTTGCGATCCGTTGAGGCCGCCTCGCGCGACGACGCGATCGCGGCCGCGCGCGAGCAGTTCGGGCCGCACGCCCGGGTCGTCGGGGTGCGCCGGGTCCGCTCGGGCGGCGTGCTGGGCTTCTTCGCCACCGAGCGCTACATCGCCGAGGTGGCGCCCGACCAGTTCGCGCGTCCCGGGGTCCCGTCGCCGTCGACCGGCCCCGCCCAGGCCACCCCCGTCGCCGCGTACGACTCCCCGCTGGCCGCGGCCGCCCCTGCGCGCGCCCGCGCGAGCGCACCCGCCCGCAACGGCGCTGCCGCCTGGGCCGCGGAGGCCGCTCGCCCGACCCCGGCCGAATCGGCTGCCCGGCCGGCCACCCCGCGGACCGGCGCGACCGCGGCGTCCTGGTCGCCCGCGCCGGTGGCGCGCCCGGCCAGGGACGACGAGCGGATCGACGAGCTGGCCGGCCTGCTGGGCGGCGGCGCCCCCACCGCGACCGGCGGCTCCCCCGCCACGGCCGCGCCCTCGACCGGCTACGGACGGTCCGCGGCTCCCCGCGCCACGTTCCCGAAGGCGACCCGGGAGCCCACGGCCACCCCGCGCCGCCAGCCCACCGCTGCCCCGGCCCCGCCGGCGGAGCAGCCGGATGCCGGCGCCGCACCCTCGCCCTTCACGGCGGCGCTGGCGCGCATGGTCTCCGGGGACCGTGACGTGCGCCAGGCCGTCGACCAGGCGCTGGCCCAGCCGCCGGAGCCCGTGCCGGCAGCACCGGCTCGCGACCCCTTCGCGGTCGCGCCCGCGCCTGCAGCCCGGCCGTCCCTGGCCGCAGCCATCCGTTCAGCAGATCCGTCGATGCGGTCGCAGACCGTGCAGGAGGAGACCACGGTGAGAGAACTGGCCACCGCGCCGCCCTCCACGTCCACGGCCGGCGCCGAGGAGCTGCCCCGGTGGGCGGCTCCCCCGCAGGAGCCCGCCGCCCCGGCACCGTCCGCGCGGCAGGAGGAGATCGCCGAGGCGCTGCGTGACGCCCTAGCCCAGGGGCACTCCGACGAGGCGCTCGCCGGCATCCTGCGCAAGATGCTGGCCGGGGACTCCCCGCGCGCGGCGCTGGCCGAGCCGGTCCTCCCTCTCGCGGTGATCGACGAGCCGGGTCTGCCCGTCCCGGTCCTGGACGAGCCGGGCCTGCCCGTCGGTGTGCTCGACGAGCCGGGCCTGCCCGTCGCGGTGTTCGACGAGCCGGCCCCCCGTACCGAGGTGCTGCCCGACGAGCCGGCGCCCCCGGCCCTGGTGCCCGACGGCGCCGCCCTCCCCGCCGCCGTGTTCGACGAGGCAGTGAGCGAGGAGGCCCGCCCGGCCGACGTGGTCGCCGACCCGGGACTGCTCTTCGCTCCCGCCGGTGCGCACGCCCCGGTGCTCGCGCCGGTACCGGTGACGCCGGAGCCGGTCGTCGAGCCGGTCGTCGAACCGGTCGTCGGCACGTCGTTCCCGCTGTTCGACGCCCCGGCCGGGCCCGCGCCGGTCCCCGCCGACTTCGGATGGGGTGGCTCCGCCGGTGGCAGCACGCTGTGGGGCGAGCCGATGCCCGCTCCCCCGGCCGCCGACGACGCCCCCATCTGGGCCGACGTGCTGCTCGCGGCTCCGGCGCCGGTCGCCGACGTCGCGGCCCCGGCCGAGGAGCCCCTGGCCGCGGCACCCGCAGCGGACGAGCCCGTGGCGGAGGAGCCCCCGGCCGGAGCACCCGTCGCCGAGGAATCCGTGGTCGAGGACGCCGTGGCCGCGGAGACCGGCGCCGACCAGCCGGTCGTCTTGCAGACCGCCCTCGAGCAGTCCGTGGCCGTGGAGGTCGAGGAGGCCGTGGCCGCGGAGACCGTCGCCGCGCAGCCGGTCGTCGAGGACGCCCCGATGGCGGACACCCCGATCGAGGACGCCCCGGTCGAGCAGGCCCTCGAGGAGATCGCGGTCGAGCAGGCCGCCGTCGAGGAGATCGCGGTCGAGCAGGCCGCTGTCGAGGAGGCGGGCGTCGCCGCCGCCGACGTGGTCGAGGCCGCTCCGCTGCTGGCCCGGACCGCGAGCGATCCCGCGCCGCTCAGCATGTCGCTGGACGCCACCACCGTCATGCCGCGGGTCTCCCTGCTGCCGCCGCTGTCCGGTGCGCGGGGTCGGGGGCTGCCGCCCGTGCCCCCGTCGTCGGGGCGCCCGGCGGTCCCGCCATCACGGTCGGCCGCCGCCGGCCCGCGTGCGGACGCCGCCCCCGAGACCCCGCAGGAGGAGAGCGCCCCGGCCGCGCCGCTCGCGCCCGTCGCCGGGCCGGTGGCCCCTGCCGCCGCACCGGCGACCCGCACCCTGGCGACCGTCACGCGTCTGCCGGTGGCCCCCCTCATGGCCGGTGGCGACCACCCCGACATGCCCGAGCTCGAGGACGACGCCGCCGAGCCCTCCACCGACGTCCCGTCGGCATCCCGGACCGGCGCGACTCCTGCCACCCCGCGGGAGGTCGTCGCCCGGCTGACCGAACTCGGTGTGCCCCGTGAGCTGCTCGGCGAGGACGTCGTCGACCGGATCGAGGCCGACGGCACCTATGCGGCGCTCACCAGGGCGCTGACCGAGCGGCTGCCCGAGGCGCCACGGCTGCCCACCGGCGCCGGCGAGGTGCTGTTCGTGGTGGGTCCGGGTGTCGAGACGCTCCGCGCCGCTCGGGCGCTGGCCGCCTCGCTGCGGCTGGACCCCGACCGCGTGCAGTGGGCGACGCGCGGCGATCTCGCCGGCCTCGCCCCCAAGGGCAGCCGGATGACCACGATCGACGCCGCCATCGACCGCCGCCAGGAGGCCGCCGACGCGGGCACGCTGACCATCGTCGCCGTCGACGCCCCGCTGCGCAGCGACGTCTACTGGATGTCGCAGATGCTGACGATCTGGTCGCCGGTCGCGGTGTGGGCCGTCGTGGAGGCGACCCGCAAGCCCGAGGACCTCGAGCTCTGGCTCGAGGGCCTCGCCCGCGTCGACGCCCTCGTCGTCCAGGACACCGACCTGAGCGCCGACCCGGCCGCGGTGCTGCAGCGGCTGACCGTGCCCGTGGCCCTCCTCGACGGCGTCCGCGCGACCCCGCACCGCTGGGCCTCGCTGCTCTGCGAGCGCCTGGACAGCCCGCAGGCATGAGCCCGTTCCGCTGGGACGTCCTCCTCGTCGGGTTCGTGCTGGCCGTGCCCGTACTCGCGCTCGGGCTGCGCGGTGACTTCTCGACGGAGGAGATGGTGAGCCGGCTGCCGTGGTGCCTGCTCGCCGGCTGGGTCGTGGTCGCGCTGGTGCGTGCCGTCGCGGCCCCGCCGAAGCCCGCACCCAAGCGCCGGCGCCGGCCCGCGGCCCGGCCCACGCCCGCGGAAGGACCCGAACCCGGCTGACCCGCTCCCGAGCGACCTCCCGCCGTCCCGGCCCTGGACGACCGGGACAGCGGGAGGAGCACCGCCGGAGCGGCGCACGGCTCAGGTCACAGCGGCAGGTCCTCGAGCATCTCGGTGACCAGCGCGGCGATCGGCGAGCGCTCGGACCGGGTGAGCGTCACGTGCGCGAACAGCACGTGACCCTTGAGCTTCTCGATGACCGCGGTGACGCCGTCGTGCCGGCCGACCCGCAGGTTGTCGCGCTGGGCGACGTCGTGGGTGAGCACCACGCGGGAGTTGCTGCCCAGCCGGGAGAGCACGGTGAGCAGCACGCCGCGCTCCAGCGACTGCGCCTCGTCGACGATCACGAACGAGTCGTGCAGCGAGCGCCCGCGGATGTGGGTCAGCGGGAGCACCTCGATGAGGTCGCGGGCGGCGATCTCCTCGAGCACCTCCTTGGACACCAGCGCGCCGAGGGTGTCGTAGACCGCCTGCGCCCAGGGCGACATCTTCTCGCCCTCGCTGCCCGGCAGGTACCCGAGCTCCTGCCCGCCGACGGCGTACAGCGGCCGGAAGATGACCACCTTCTTGTGCGCCCGCCGCTCCATCACCGACTCGAGCCCCGCGCACAGCGCCAGCGCCGACTTGCCGGTGCCGGCGCGGCCGCCGAGGGAGACGATGCCGATCTCGGGGTCCAGCAGCAGGTCCAGCGCGACCCGCTGCTCGGCCGAGCGCCCGTGCAGCCCGAAGGCCTCGCGGTCGCCCCGCACCAGGCGCACCCGCTTGTCCGGCAGGACCCGGCCCAGGGCCGAACCGCGGGAGGAGAGCAGGACCAGGCCGGTGTGGGTGGGCAGCTCGGCGGCGGCCGGCAGGAAGGTCTCGCCGGCCTCGTACAGCTCGTCGATCTCGGCGTCCTCGAGGGAGAGCTCGGTCATCCCCGTCCAGCCTGCGTCCACGGCGTCCAGCACCCGGTACTCGTCGGTCTCCAGCCCGACGGCCGCGGCCTTGACCCGCAGCGGGACGTCCTTGGTCACCAGGCAGACGTCCCGCCCCTCGGCGCGCAGGTTCAGCGCGACCACCATGATCCGGCTGTCGTTGCTGTCGTTGCGGAATCCGGCCGGCAGCACGGAGGGGTCGCTGTGGTTGAGCTCGACGTGCAGCGTGCCGCCGCCCTCCCCGACCGGGACCGGCGCGTCGAGCCGGCCGTGGGTGACCCGGAGGTCGTCGAGGATGCGCAGCGTCTGACGGGCGAACCAGCCCAGCTCGGGGTGGTTCCGCTTGTCCTCCAGCTCCCCGATGACGACGAGCGGCAGCACCACGTCGGCGTCGCCGAAGCGCAGCAGCGCTCCCGGGTCGGAGAGCAGGACCGAGGTGTCGAGGACGAACGTGCGGCGAGTGTTCACGAGTCGACTCCCGTGGGGCACCACGCTGCGGACAGCGCGCGCCCCGGCTCGAAGGTGACCGGGCCCCGGCACAGGAGCCGGGTACCGGCCCCCCTGGACGACGAGCGCTGTCGCACCAACCGGGCCTCCCGTGGACGTCGAGGGCAGCTCGCCGTCCACTGCGGACGCTAGGCCGGGGGGGTGACATCCGCGTGACGTACACCCCACAAGGAGGGGGCGGTGTCACCCGGATGGCTCAACCGCACCAACCGCACCACCGGTGCGGCCCCGTGCAGGGACCCGACGCGAGCGTGCGGGTGCCGGGGGACACGGGGTCCTCGCTCAGCTGGACTCGCGGCGGAACCGGCGCACGCCGAAGAGCCAGCCGAGCACCGCCAGCAGCACGGTGAGGGCGACACCCCACCAGGCGGTCGCGGTGCCGTAGCCGCCGACGAAGAAGTCGCGCGCCGCCTCGACGATGTGCTTGAAGGGGTTCACGTCGCTGAGGGTCTGCAGCCAGCCCGGGGCCAGCGTCATCGGCAGCAGGATGCCCGAGAGCAGCACGACGGGGAACACCACCGCGTTCAGCAGCGGCGCGAACGCGTCTTCGCTCTTGAGCGTCAGCGCGAGGGCGTAGGACACCGCGGCGAGCGCTGCCCCCAGCAGCGCCACGACGACCAGGGTGAGGGCGACGCCGGCCACCGGGGCGCGCAACCCGAGCGGGATCGCGACCAGCACGAGGAGAACACCCTGCGTGAGCAGCACGACGACGTCGCGGAGCACCCGTCCCAGCAGCAGGGCCGTCCGGCTGGCCGGGGTGACCCGCTGGCTCTCGATGACCCCGGCCCGCCACTCGGCGATGAGCCCGAAGCCGACGAACAGCGCGCCGAACATGCCCAGCTGCACCAGGATGCCGGGCACGAAGATCTGGTAGGCGTCACCCGGACCGAGCTGCTGCGCCAGCGGCTCGAGCAGCGGCCCGAACAGCATGATGTAGAGGATCGGCTGCATCAGGCTGATCACCAGCCAGGCGGGGTTGCGCAGCGACATGCGCATCGCCCGGGCGAAGACGGTGCCGGTGTCGCGCAGCAGGGTCCTCATCGCGCGGCCACCGCCTCGGCCTCCGCCGGCGCGGCCCCGGACTCGCGCAGCGACCGGCCGGTCAGGCCGAGGAAGACGTCGTCCAGGCTGGGCCGGCGGCTCTCGATGCCGCTGACGGCGACGTCGGCGGCGTCCAGCGCGCGCACCAGCTCCACCAGCGCGCGGCCGCCGTGCGGCACCCGGCCCACGACCCGGTCGGCGAGCAGCTGCGGCGGCTCGGCGCCCGGCAGCGCCTCGACCAGGCGGGCCACCTCGCCGAGCTGGTCCGGCCGCTCCGCCGTCACTGTGAGCACGTCGCCGCCCACCTGCGACTTCAGCTGGTCGGGGGTGCCCTCGGCGACGATGGCGCCGTGGTCGATGACCATGATCCGGTCGCAGAGGGCGTCGGCCTCGTCGAGGTAGTGGGTGGTGAGGAAGACCGTCGTCCCGCGGCCCTCGCGCAGCCCGCGGATGTGCTCCCACAGGTTCGCCCGCGCCTGCGGGTCCAGGCCGGTCGTCGGTTCGTCGAGGAAGACCAGCTCCGGCACGTGGATGAGGCCCACCGCGATGTCCAGCCGGCGGCGCTGGCCCCCCGACATCGCCTTGGGCTGGCGCTCCCAGAGCCCGTCCAGGTCGAGCTCGGCGAACAGCTGCCGGCCGCGCTCGGTGGCCTCGGCGGTGCTCATCCCGTAGAGCCGGGCGTGGTCGACCACCTCCTCGCCCGCCCGCGCCTCCGGGGCCGTGGAGCCGCTCTGCGAGACGTAGCCGATGCGGCGGCGCACGCCCACCGGGTCGGTCCGCAGGTCGCAGCCGGCGACGGTGGCCGTCCCGGCGGTGGGCTCGAGCAGCGTCGTGAGCATGCGCAGGGTCGTCGTCTTCCCGGCTCCGTTCGGGCCGAGAAAGCCGACGATCTCACCGGGGGCGACGTCGAGGTCGACCCCGACGACGGCGTGGACCTCCTGCTTCCGCTTCCGGAAGGTGCGGGCGAGGCCGCGGGCGTGGATCACGCGCGACAGCATCCACCCGTCCACCGACAGCTTCCACCGGTTTCGCCGACGGCGTCAGCGCCCGCCGGTCACCAGCGGCCGTCGCTCCCGTCGGAACGCCGGCGCACCGCCGGGCGCTCGACGGTGTCGGTCCGCTCCCCCGGCGGCGGCCACCGGTGCGGCTCCTCCTCCGAGCGGCCGTCGTCGGCGGACCACCCGTCGTCCCACCGGTCGTCGCCCCACCGGTCGTCGCCCCACCGGTCGTCGGCCCACGGGTCCTCCGCCCAGCCGTGGTCCGCCCGCTCCTCGTCCGGCCACGCGTCGTCCGCCACCCGGCGCCGCTCCACCCGGCCGGCCCGCGCCGCACGGCGGGGGCGCAGCGCGACCAGCGCCCACAGGACCGGGACCAGCAGGACCGGCCACTGCACCGCGGGGTCGCCGAACCGGACCACCGCGAGCCCGAGGAGCAGGGCGAGCCAGCCCGCGGTCCACAGTCCGAGGAACCGGGCCCGGGCCGGGGAACGGGCGGCCACGGGTCAGGCGGCCGGGATCTCGGCGGCGATCCGCTGCGGGGTCAGCGGCTCGTCGAGCAGGCGGGCGAATCGGCCGGCGACCGGCTGCTCCGCCGGCCGCGCGTCGAGCCAGCGGGTGAGGAGGTCGTACCCCTCGACGTAGGTGGAGATGTAGGCCCGCCACAGCGGATCGGTGAGGAAACGGATCTGCTGCCGCGCGCGCTCCGGGCTCACCAGCGCCCAGCGCTGCAGGTACGCCGCCACCTCGTCGGCGTCGGCGCCCCGGTCGTGCAGCAGCACCGCGGCGTCCTGCCGGACCCGGTTGAGCGGCGCGGCAACGACGGCGATCCGCTCGGCCAGCGCACCGTCGAACCGCAGGCCGAGGTCGCCGAGGATCTCCTCCGACCAGGCCCCCCAGCCCTCGCCGATCGCCGCCGGGACGCCGAGGTCGGCCAGCCCCTCGGCCATGAGGCACTCGGGCGTGTTCACCAGGAACACGGTGTGCTCGAGGTGGCCGGATCGCGCGACGAGCCCCTGCTCCTTGCGGCAGTGCTCGGTGTGGTGCCCGGGGTAGGACTCGTGGGCCACCAGGTGCGCGAGCTGGGAGAGCCGGTGCGGCAGGTCGGCGTTGATCGCGACCCGCGACCGGTAGCCGCCCTCGTAGTAGTTGAAGCCCGACCACGGCTTGTCGGTGACCACCTCGTAGCGGACGGTCTCGACGTCGGGGAGCCCGTACTGCCCGCGCACCCGGTCGCGCAGGGCGCTCGACAGGGCCTGCACCGCGGGCTCGAGCCGGTCCGGCGGGCACTCCTCGCGGCGCCGGTGGGCGGCGTACCGGTCGGCCAGGGTGCCGTCGCCGGGCAGCAGGCGGTCCAGCTCCGCGTGCGCGGCGGCGTAGGTGGCCTCGTCCCCCAGCTCGACGTCGACCTGGAAGTAGGCCCGAACCTCCTCGACGAAGCCGACCGGCTCGCCGCTCAACTTCCGCGCGCTGCACTCCAGACCGGTGAGCTGGCCGTGCAGGAAGGCGGCGCGGTCCCCGGGCAGCCCGGCGGCGTCCAGCTCGCGCAGCAGCTCCCGGGCGCGGTCCCGCAGCTGCCGGGGGGTCGGCGCGGGCTCGTCCAGGACCTGCGCCCGGATGCGCGGGTTCCCGGTGTAGGCGTCGACGAAGCCGGCCTCCACGCGGTCGAAGCGCAGCCCGAGCCGCACGTACTCCAGGGCGACGTCGAGGGCTCCCGCGGTCATGGCGGCCAGTCTCGCAGCCGCCGTCACCCGCCGAAGCGGCGGTGCCGGGCCGAGTAGTCGCGCAGCGCGCGCAGGAAGTCGACGCGGCGGAAGTCCGGCCAGTAGACGTCGGTGAAGTGGAACTCGGCGTTCGCCGTCTGCCACAGCAGGAAGCCCGACATGCGCTGCTCCCCGCTGGTGCGGATGACCAGGTCCGGATCGGGCTGACCGCGGGTGTAGAGGTGCTCGGCGATGTGCTCGACGTCGAGCACCTCCACCAGTTCCTCCAGCGAGGTGCCGCGGGTGGCGTGCTCGCTGAGCAGCGAGCGGACGGCGTCGGCGATCTCCCGCCGCCCGCCGTAGCCGACCGCCAGGTTGACCGTCGCCCCCGGCCGGTCGCAGGTGTCGCGCTCGGCCTGCTCGAGGACGGCGACGGTGCGCGCCGGCAGCACCTCGCGGGCCCCCATGCTGCGGATGCGCCAGCGCCGCCCTGGCCGCGACAGGTCGACGGCGACGTCCTGGATGATCGCGAGCAGGGCGTCGAGCTCGGGTGCGGGCCGGCGCAGGTTGTCGGTGGAGAGCATGAACAGGGTGACCACCTGCACCCCCGCGTCGTCGCACCAGCCGAGCAGGTCGGCGATCTTCGCCGCGCCCCGGCGGTGCCCGTGCGCGACGTCCTCCAGCCCGATGGCGCGCGCCCACCGCCGGTTGCCGTCCATGATCACGCCCACGTGCCGCGGCACGTCCGCGCCGACCAGCGCCCGCGCCAGCCGCCGCTCGTACACCTGGATGAGCGCGTCACGGATCCGCCGACGCACCCCCACGCCGGTCACCCTAGGCCCCCGGCCGCCCGCCGGCCGGGAGCGCGGCGGCCCGTGGCGCCGGCGCGCTGGCAGCAAGCTCACAACCCGCACCGGATGACGGCACAGCGGACCCTCCGTAACCTCGGAGCATGAGCGTCCCCCCCGCCGATCGCGCGGCAGTCCGGGTGGAGGCCGACGGCTCGGAGCTCGAGGCTCCCGCCGCACAGGCGGTGGCGACCGTCGTCGCCGAGGGCGAACGGGTCGAGCAGACCTGGGACGCCGGCCACTTCGACGACGACGACTGGGAGCACCCCGACACCCGCCCGCGGGCGCGGGGCTGGATCCACCTGTTCTCCTTCTTCGGCGCGATCGTGGCCGGCGCGGTGCTCGTCCCGCTGGCCTCCGTCCAGGGCGCCCGCGCCGGGTGGTCGGTCGCGGTCTACTGCCTCACCATCTGCGGGCTCTTCGGCATCAGCGCCCTCTACCACCGGCGGCGCTGGTCACCGCGCGGCTGGAAGATCATGAAGCGGCTCGACCACTCGATGATCTTCCTGTTCATCGCCGGCACCTACACGCCGTTCGCGCTGCTCGCCGTCGACCAGCCCGTCGGCTTCTGGGTGCTCGGCGGGGTGTGGGCCGGGGCGCTGGCCGGCGTGACGCTGAAGATGACCTGGCCGACGGCGCCCCGCTGGGTGGGTGTACCGCTGTACATCGGGCTGGGCTGGGTCGCGGTCTTCGTGCTCACCGACATCCTGCACATCGCCGGGGTCGCCTCGCTGGTGCTGCTGGCCGTCGGCGGCGTGCTGTACACCCTGGGCGGGGTCGCCTACGGCATCAAGAAGCCCAACCCGTGGCCGGGCACCTTCGGCTACCACGAGGTCTTCCACGCGATGACCGTCGTCGCGGCGATCTGCCACTACATCGCGGTGTACTTCGCGGTGTACAGCTCTCCTTTCGTCTGACCTCCGGTCAGACACCGCGGCCAACTCGCGTTCCCCTGCTGCGCTGAGCCCTTCCCGTCCGGCCTCGGGGATCCCTACGGGACCCCGCTCGGCCGGACCGCGGCTGGCGCCGCGGGTTCCCTCTTCGTCCTGCGTCACGTCCGTCCTCGGGGGACCCTCCGGGACCCCACTCGCCCGGACCGGCTGCGCCGCCCGTGGTCAGGAGAAGGGCTTCCTGTCGTCCATCCGCACGGATGCCCTGCCCGCGATGCGCCACAGCCTCGCCACGAGGTCGCGGTCCTCGTCGGAGACGAGGTTGCCCATGACCCGAAGCGCCACCGTCATCAGCGGGCGCGAGCGCATTCCGACCGGACCCGCCAGGGGCAGGAACCGCGGCACGGTGAGCAGCCCCGCCAGGCGCCGCGCGACGGAGAAAGCCTCGCCGTAGTGCCGCCCCAGGGTCGCCGGCCACGCCGCCGTCCAGTCGTCCTCGGCGAGCAGCCCGGCGAGCATCCGGCCGGTCTCCAGACCGTAGTCGATCCCCTCGCCGTTGAGCGGGTTCACGCAGCCGGCCGCGTCGCCGACGAGCGCCCAGTTGCGGCCGGCCACGCCGGACACCGCCCCGCCCATGGGCAGCAGCGCCGAGGTCACGTCCCGGACCGGACCCTCCAGCTGCCATTCCGCGCGCCGCGTCTCGGCGTAGAACTCCAGCAGCGCCTTGAGCTGCACCCCGGCGGGCCGGCGCGCCGTCGCCAGCGTGCCCACGCCCAGGTTGACCTCGCCCGCCTCCCGGCCCAGGGGGAACACCCAGCCGTAGCCCGACAGCAGCTCCCCCTCGGTGCCGCGCAGCTCCAGGTGCGAGCTGATCCACTCGTCGTCGCTGCGCGCCGAGCGCACGTAGCTGCGCGCCGCCACCCCGTACGCGGTGTCGCGGTGCCACTCCCGGCCCAGCAGCCGGCCCAGCGGCGAGCGGACGCCGTCGGCCACGACCAGCCGCCGGCAGCCGATCGTCGTCGTCGCGCCGTCGGCGTCCTCGAACACCACCGCCCGCACGCGGTCGCCGTCGCGCTCGACGTCCACGGCGCGGGCGCCGTCGACCGGGATCGCCCCCGCGTCGACCGCGACCTGCCGGATGCGGGCGTCCAGCTCGGTCCGCGGCACGGCGCTGCCGTGGTCGGGGAACGCCCCCCCACCGGGCCACGGCAGCTGCCACTCCCGGCCGAAACCGGCGGCGCGCAGGCCGCGGTTGCGGGCCTTCGACCGCGCCCACTCCCCCAGGCCCAGATGGTCCAGCTCGGCGACGGCCCGCGGGGTCAGCCCGTCACCGCAGGTCTTGTCCCGCGGGAAGACGGCGGCGTCGGCGAGCACGACGTCGGAACCGGCCCGGGCCGCCCACGCGGCGGCCGCGGACCCGGCCGGGCCCGCGCCCACCACGAGGACGTCGGTGGTTGCAGGGCGGGCGGCGGCGGGCACGCCGCCCAGTGTCCCCGAGCCGGCGACCGGCCCGAGCGGGCGCCCTCGGAGGGACCGCGCCGGGCGTGGAGCGGCCTCCCTACTGCGGCCCCCTGCCGCGGACCTCCTCGACCGAGGCCATGGCCTCGCGCAGCTCGGTGAGCCAGTCGTCGGCGTGCCGGCCCACCAGGCGCACCGCCCAGACCAGCGCCTCCGACCGCGACCGGGCGACCCCGGCGTCGACCAGCGTGTCGAGCACCAGCCGCTCGGGCTGCCGCAGGCGGGTCATGACCGGCACGGACGCGTGGGTGAACAGCTGACGGGTGTCCCCGCAGGCCGCACCCCACGCCACCGAGCGGCCATAGCGCTCCTGCGCGGCGTCGGCGATCGCCATCCGGCGGCCCCGGGTCTCCTCCCGGAACCGCTCGATCCGGCCGGCGCGGGCGGCGGCGGCGTCGCCCTCACCCGCCGCCGGCTCCGCCAGGGTGCCGACGACGGTGATCTCGTCGCGGTCGACGGTGAGCTCGACGGGGCCGGTGAACCAGTCGTCGGGCAGCCGGCCGGCGAACCAGCCGGCGACCTCCGTGCGGTCCACCGGCGGTGGGACGTCCTGACCCCGCCCCCGTGGCCCGCGGCCACGGCCCCGGCCGAAGCCCGGACCCAGGGGTGCGTCGGCGAAACGGTGTCCGTGCATGGCGACCTCCCGGCGTGCCGTGATTACACCGTTGCAGCGTAATCCCACTCACGTTCCTCGGCGAGGGTCGCCGCTGCGCCCAGAGCGGACGAGCGGCGCACGCCGGGTGTGCCGCTCGGCACGTCTTCCCGGGAAAGACTGGATCTGATCCAGAAAAGCCGTCAGGATGACCCCGTGCCCGACTCCGTGGAACTCGGCCGCGAGCTGCGCGCCGTGGGCCTGCGCGTCACCCGCCCGCGGCTGGCGGTGCTGGACGCCGTCCACGCGCACCCGCACCTCGACACCGACGCCCTGATCGCCGCCGCCCGCGACCGGCTGGGCGCGGTCTCGCACCAGGCGGTCTACGACGTCCTGCGCGTCCTCACCGACAGCGGCCTCGTGCGGCGGATCCAGCCGCAGGGATCGGTGGCCCGGTACGAGGCCCGCGTGGGCGACAACCACCACCACCTGGTCTGCCGCGACTGCGGCGCGATCGTCGACGTCGACTGCTCGGTCGGCGCCGCTCCGTGCCTCACCCCGTCCCACGACGCCGGCTTCGTCGTCGACGAGGCCGAGGTCGTCTTCTGGGGCCGCTGCCCCGCCTGCGCCACCGCCTGACCCGACCCCGTTCCGCCCACCTCCAGGAAGGCACATCCCGTGAAGGACGAGACCAACAAGGTCGTCACCGACAGCACGAGCGAGAGCGAGAACCCGGCGATCCCGTCGCCGACGCAGGTCACGAACCGCCGTCCCCAGAGCAACCGGGACTGGTGGCCCAACCAGGTCGACCTGTCGGTGCTCAACAAGCCCTCGAAGGACTCCGACCCGCTGGGTGCGGACTTCGACTACCAGGCCGAGTTCGCGACGCTCGACGTCGAGGCGGTCAAGCGCGACGTCGCCGAGGTGATGCGCACCTCGCAGGACTGGTGGCCGGCCGACTGGGGCCACTACGGCCCGCTGTTCATCCGGATGTCGTGGCACGCCGCCGGCACCTACCGCATCGCCGACGGTCGCGGCGGCGGCGGCGAGGGCGCCCAGCGCTTCGCCCCGCTGAACAGCTGGCCGGACAACGCGAACCTGGACAAGGCCCGCCGCCTGCTGCTGCCGATCAAGCAGAAGTACGGCCGCAAGCTCTCCTGGGCCGACCTGCTCGTGCTCGCCGGAAACGTCGCGCACGACGACATGGGCCTGAAGACCTTCGGTTTCGCCTTCGGCCGCGAGGACACCTGGCAGCCCCAGGAGGTCTTCTGGGGCCCGGAGGACACCTGGCTCGGCGACGAGCGCTACGCCGACAACGCGCCGCTCGACCTCGACGAGGGCCACCTCGCCGCCGTCACCATGGGCCTGATCTACGTCAACCCGGAAGGCCCCAAGGGCCAGCCCGACCCGGTCGCCTCCGCCCACGACATCCGCGTCACCTTCAGCCGCATGGGCATGACCGACGAGGAGACCGTCGCCCTCATCGCCGGCGGCCACACCTTCGGCAAGACCCACGGCGCCGGCAACCCCGAGCTCGTCGGCCCGGAGCCCGAGGGCTGCCCGGTGCACGGCAACGGCCTGGGCTGGATCAGCCAGCACGGCACCGGCAAGGGCGCCGACACCATCACCAGCGGTCTCGAGGGCGCCTGGACGCCGACGCCGACCACCTGGGACAACACCTACTTCGAGATGCTGTTCAGCTACGAGTGGGAGCTCACCGAGAGCCCCGCCGGCGCCAAGCAGTGGAAGCCCTCGAACCCCGAGGCGCAGGAGCTCGTGCCCGACGCCCACATCGAGGGCAAGAAGAACCCGCCGATGATGGCGACCACCGACCTCGCCCTCATCAAGGACCCGGGCTTCCGCGAGATCTCCCAGCGGTTCTACGACGACCCCGAGTACTTCGCCGACGCGTACGCCCGCGCCTGG
Organism: Blastococcus carthaginiensis; assembly: GCF_030731085.1. NCBI lineage: Bacteria > Bacillati > Actinomycetota > Actinomycetes > Geodermatophilales > Geodermatophilaceae > Blastococcus > Blastococcus carthaginiensis. Next base: position 69,083 of record NZ_JASNFN010000023.1, read on the forward strand.
TTCAAGCTACTGCACCGCGACATGGGCCCGAAGAGCCGCTACCTGGGCCCGGACGTCCCCGCCGAGGACCTGATCTGGCAGGACCCGGTGCCCGCGGTCGACCACGAGCTGGTCGGCGAGGCCGAGGTCGCCGACCTCAAGCAGCGCCTGCTCGCCTCCGGCCTGACCGTGTCCCAGCTGGTGCACACCGCCTGGTCCGCGGCCGCCTCCTACCGCGGCACCGACAAGCGCGGCGGCGCCAACGGCGCCCGGCTGCGCCTCGAGCCGCAGATCGGCTGGGCGGTCAACGCGGGCGTCCAGGACGTGCTGCCGGTCCTGGAGCAGGTCAAGCAGTCGTTCGAGTCCGAGACCGGCAAGCGGGTCTCGCTCGCGGACCTCATCGTGCTCGGTGGCAGCGCGGCCGTGGAGAAGGCGGCGGCGGACGCCGGCGTGCAGGTCACCGTCCCGTTCCACCCGGGCCGCGCCGACGCCTCGCAGGAGCAGACCGACGTCGACAACTTCCGCTGGCTCGAGCCGCGGGCCGACGGCTTCCGCAACTGGATCTCCCCGGGCAGCAAGCTCGAGCCGGAGACCCTGCTGGTCGACCGGGCCTACATGCTCGAGCTCACGGCCAAGGAGATGACCCTGCTGGTCGGCGGTCTGCGGGTGCTCGGCGCCACCACCGGGGGCGTGCAGCACGGCGTCTTCACCGACCGCCCGGGCGTCCTCTCGCAGGACTTCTTCCGCAACCTGCTCGACCTGGGCATCCAGTGGCGCACCTCGGTCGACACCGACGGCGTCTACGAGGGGCTGGACGCCGACGGCACCGTCGTGCGCACGGCCACCGCGGCCGACCTGGTGTTCAACTCGAACGCGATCCTGCGCGGCATCGTCGAGGTCTACTCGGCCGATGACGCCCAGGAGCTGTTCGTGCGCGACTTCGTCGCCGCCTGGGTCAAGGTCATGGAGCTGGACCGCTTCGACCTGCGGTAAGCAGCACCCTCGCCACGACGCCCCGGTCCGCCACGCGCGGGCCGGGGCGTCCGCGCGTCCGGGGTCAGGAAGCCTCGTAGACCTCGATCTCGGCCGCACCGGTGTTGCCACCGGTGGTGGTCTCCGCGTCGAACCGCAGCACGCGCCCGGTGAAGTCGGCCTCGTTGACGACGACGGCCGCGCCCGCCTCGAAGGGCCCGTAGGTCTGCCCGTCGTCGACGGTGACGGTGAACGTCTCGACGACCGACGTGCCGTCGCTCATCGAGCGGCTGCGCAGGGTCAGCCCCACCACGTCGACGGCCCGCCCGAGGTCCAGGGTGATCGACGCGTCGTCGCCGTCGCCGTCGCTGGACCACTCGGTGCCCAGGTCGCCGTCCACGGCGTTGCCCGCGGCGAAGGCGTCGGAGAACTCGGAGCTGACGTCGACGACCTCCGCGCCGAGCGCGGCGTTCTCCCCCGGAACCTCGGCGACCTCCGCGTCCGGCGTCCGGAAGGTCATCAGCTCGCTGCGGTAGAGGCGGCCGTCGGCGCCGGAGCCCTGGACCCGGTAGAAGTACTCGGTGCCGGGCTCGAGCCCGCGCATGACCGCCTGGTGCTCGGCGTGCGCGCCACCGCCCATGTCGGCATCCGTGGCGATCCCGTCGCCGAGGGACTCCTCGCGCCCGAACACCACCGCGCAGGCCATGTCGACCTCCGTGGTGACCTGCAGCGTCGCCGACGTCCCCGACGGATCGGGCACCACGACCGGCGCCTCGGCGAACACCTGCTCGGCGGGGAGCACCGCGGACCCGGTGGAGGCCGGCTCGGCACCACCGCACCCGGCCAGGACGACGACGGCGAGGGGCACGGGCAGGAGCCGGCGGACGACGGAGGTCACGCCCGGGTCAACGGCGCGACCGGGGCGCGCGTTCCGCCGCGCCGGCACCGGGGTCAGCCCCGGTCGCCCTCGTCGCCCCGAGGGGCCTCGATGGCCAGCGGCGCCCGGCGCAGCGTGTCGAGGAGCTCCTGACCGGGCTCGCGGCGCTCCTCCAGGCCGGCCGGCGAGTCCGGGACGACGACCCGGGGCTCCCGGTCGGCCGCGTCGAAGCTGCGCGGCAGCCGCTTCAGGTGGCCGCTCATCGACTTCACCAGCAGGGCGGTGGCGAGGAGCAGCAGCACGAGCAGCAGCAGCCCGAACGGGCCGGACTTGCCGACGTCCTGGGGGGCCTGCTGCTGGGCGACGGAGAGCACCATCAGGGTCGTGGGGGTCATCGGGCGGTCACCTCGCTGCGGATGCCGGTGAACAGGTCGTCCTCCGGGGTGGGCGTGTCGACCAGCGAGCGGGCCAACTCGTAGTCCTCGGTGGGCCACACCTGCTGCTGGGTCTCCACCGGGCAGGCGAACCAGCGGCCCAGCGGATCGATCTGGGTGGCGTGCGCGATCAGCGCAGCATCGCGCACCGGGAAGTACTCGCCGCACGGGACGCGGGTGGTGACCCGGTGGGAGATGTCGTGCGCCGGGTCCCATTTGGCCAGCCACTCGGCGTACGGGGACTCCGAGCCGGTGGCCAGGATCGCCTCGTGCAGCGCCTTCGTGCGCGGCAGCGTGAAGCTCATGTGGTAGTAGAGCTTGCTCACCTGCCAGGGCTCACCGAGCTCGGGGTACCGGTCGGGATCGCCGGCCGCCTCGAACGCGTGCACCGAGATCTCGTGGGTCTTGATGTGGTCGGGGTGCGGGTAGCCGCCGCGCTCGTCGTAGGTGGTCATCACCTGCGGCCTGAACCGCCGGATGAGCGCGACCAGCGGCGCTGCGGCCTCCTCGACCGGCAGCAGGGCGAAGCAGCCCTCGGGCAGCGGGGGCATCGGGTCGCCCTCGGGCAGGCCGGAGTCGACGAAGCCCAGGAACTCCTGCTCGACCCCGAGGATCTCGCGGGCCCGCGCCATCTCCTCGACCCGGATCTGCGGGAGCCGCTCCCACACCTCGGGCCGGTCCATCGCCGGGTTGAGCACCGAGCCGCGCTCGCCCCCGGTGGCGGTGGCCACCAGGACGCGGACACCCTCGGCGACGTACTTCGCCATCGTGGCGGCGCCCTTGCTCGACTCGTCGTCCGGATGAGCGTGCACGGCGAGCAGGCGCAACTGGTCGGGATCGGTCACGCGCACAGTGTCCCTCGCCGGGCGGCGGTGGTGGCGGACCCCCACCCGGGTGTGGGCGACGACTCGCAGGTCAGCCACCCGTACGGGCGGAACGTGTCCTCCGTCACCCAGCGGTGCGCTACGGTTCCGCAACCAGCGACGACCGCCGCAGCGGTGCACCGGCCCGCGCCGCGGTGTTAGCTTGGCCGTTCGACCAGCGGCCGCTCCCACACGGGGGCGGCCTCCCGAGTTTTCAGGAGTACCCACGTGTCCACCCCCACTGACGAGCAGGAACAGGGCATCTGGCTGACCCAGGAGGCCCACGACCGGCTGAAGGCCGAGCTCGACCAGCTGGTGGCGAACCGCCCGGCCATGTCCGCCGAGATCAACGCCCGCCGCGAGGAGGGCGACCTCAAGGAGAACGGCGGCTACCACGCCGCCAAGGAGGAGCAGGGCAAGCAGGAGGGCCGGATCCGCCAGCTCACCGACCTGCTCCGCAAGGCCCGCGTGGGTGACGCCCCGAAGACCGCCACGGACGCCGCCCTGGGCACGGTCATCACGATCAGGTTCGCCGGCGACGACGACACCGAGAAGTTCCTGCTCGGGTCGCGGGAGATCGCGGGCACCACGGAGCTCACCGTCTACTCCCCCGAGTCGGCGCTCGGCTCGGCGATCATGGGCGCCGCCCCCGGCACCTCGGTGACCTACCAGGCCCCGAACGGCAAGGACATGACCGTCGAGGTGGTCGCGGTCGAGCCGTTCGTCCCCTGAGCGTCCCGGTGAGCGCGCCACGCGCCCGCTCCCGGCGGGCGGAGAACACCGGCTTCGCGTGCGTGCACTGCACCGCGCCGGTGCCGGCCAACACTGACGGGCACTACCGCAACCACTGCCCGTACTGCCTGTGGTCGCTGCACGTCGACGACCTGCCCGGTGACCGGGCCAGCGGGTGCCGGCAGCCCATGGAGCCGGTCGGGCTGGTGGAGAAGTCGGGCAAGGGCTGGCAGGTGGTTCACCGCTGCACGGCGTGCGGCCACCGCCAGCCCAACCGGCTGGTGCGCGACGGCGAGGCCCCCGACGACCTGGACCTGGTCCTCTCGCTGCCCTGGCTGTGACACTGCGATCCTCCGGATCGCGCCACTGCCAGGAGCCGTCCACCCTCACCGCAGCGCGTCGTCCCTCACCGCCCACCATGAGGGAGGACGCGCCACGATCAGGTCACCTGATCCCGGAGCCGGTCACGACTGCGCGAGGCCACGCCTCCGGAGCAGCGGCCCCGGGTCGGCGTCCCGGCCGCGGACGGCGCGGAAGGCGTCCAGCGGGTCGACCGAACCGCCAACGGCGAGCAGCCGCTGCCGGAAGGCGTCCCCGTTCTCCCGGCGCAGGCCGCCGTTCTCCTTGAACCACTCCACGGTGTCGGCGTCGAGCACCTCCGACCAGATGTAGGAGTAGTAGCCGGCCGAGTAGCCGCCGGCGAAGACGTGCTGGAAGTAGGTCGTCCGGTAGCGCGGCGGCACCAGGTCCGAGGCGACACCGGCCCCGGCGAGGGCCGCCCGCTCGAACTCCACCGGGTCGCCCACCTCGGTGTCGGGGGTGAGGCGGTGCCAGGCCTGGTCGAGCAGCGTGGCGGCCAGGTACTCCAGGGTCGCGAAACCCTCGCCCCACAGCCGGGCGGCGTCGATCGAGCCCACCACCGAGGCCGGCAGCGGCTCCCCGGTGTCGACGTGGCGGGCGTAGTGCGCGAGCACCTCAGGCCAGAGCGCCCACATCTCGTTCACCTGGCTGGGGAATTCCACGAAGTCCCGCGGCACGGCGGTGCCCGCGAAGCGCGGGTAGGTGACCGCCGAGCTCAGCCCGTGCAGCGCATGGCCGAACTCGTGGAAGAGCGTGTTCACCTCGTCCAGGGTCAGCAGCGTGGGCCGGCCGGCCGGCGCCCGGGTCACGTTGAGGTTGTTGACGACGACCGGGCGGGTGCCCAGCAGCCGGGACTGGCGCACGAACGAGCTCATCCACGCCCCGCCGCGCTTGCCCTCCCGGGCGAAGAAGTCACCCAGGTACAGCCCGATCTCGGCGCCGTCGGCGTCGGTGACCTCCCAGACCCGGACGTCGGGGTGGTAGCCGGCGAGGTCGGCCCGCGGGGTGAACCGGAACCCGTACAGCAGCTCGGCCGCCCGGAAGACACCGTCGACCAGCACCCGGTCCAGCTCGAACCACGACCGCAGCGCGGTGGTGTCGACGGCGTACCGCTCCGCGCGCACGCGTTCGCTGTAGTACGCCCAGTCCCACGCCGCCAGCTCGACGCCGTCGCGGGCGGCCAGCTCGCGCAACACGTCGGCCTCCGCCTCGGCGTTGGCCACCGAGGCCGGCACCATCGAGCGGAGCATCTCGTCGACCGCGGCGGTGGTGCGCGCGGTCGAGTCGGCGAGCACGAGGTCGGCGTGGGTGTCGAAGCCCAGCAGCCGGGCCCGTTCGGCCCGCAGCCGGGCGATGCGCTCGGCGACCGGCCGGTTGTCGCGCTCCCCCGCCGACGCCCGGCCCACCGACGCCTCGAACACCCGGCGCCGCAGCTCCCGGTCGCGCAGCCTGGTCAGCACGGGCTGGCCGGTGGGCAGCACGAGCGTGAGCAGGTATCCCTCGAGGCCGCGGTCGGCGGCGGCACGCGCCGCGGCGGCGACCTCCTCGTCGCCCAGCCCGTCGAGCTCCGCGGCGTCGGCCACCCGCACTGCCGCGGCCTCGGTGGCCAGCTGCAGGTTCTGCCCGAACGTCGTCGACAGCTCGGAGAGCTGCTGGTTGAGCTCGCCGAGCCGGGTGCGCCCGGCGTCGTCGAGCCGGGCACCGGCGAGCACGAAGTCGAGGTGGTACCGCTCCACCAGCCGGACCGACTCCGCGTCCAGCCCGGCGGACTCCCGCGCGGCGTGCACGGCGTCGATGCGTGCGAACAGCGCCGGGTCGAGCCGGAGGGCGTCGTCGTGGGCCGCGGCGAGCGGGGCGATCTCCCGCTCGATCTCCCGCAGCCGGGGCGTGGCGACCGACGACGACAGGTTGCCGAACACCGACCAGGCGCGGTCGAGCAGCGCGCCCGACCGCTCCAGGGCCACGAGCGTGTTCTCGAAGGTCGGCTCCTCGTCCGAGGCCAGCAGCGCCGCGACCTCCCGGCGCTGCTCGGCCATCCCCGCCAGCAGCGCCTCCCGGCAGTGCTCGAGCGTGATGCCGGCGAACGGGGGCAGCCGGAACGGCAGCTCGGACGGGGTGGCCAGCGGGTTGTCGGCGGAGAGTTGCTCGGGGGTGCTCATCGCCGCCCATTACATCGCGATCCTCCGGATCGCACCGTCGTCACACCGCGACCCTCCGGATCGCACCGTCGTCACACCGCCATCCTTTGGATCGCACCGCGGCCACCTGCCGTCCCCGACCTGCGCGGAGCTGATCCGTCGCGCCTGCGCGAAGCCCTCCGGGCCCCACTCGGCGCGACCGGGCAGCTGCACGTCGGGGCGGCCGGCGTCTCTCAGCGGCCGGCGGCGCGCCGGTAGGCGCGCACCGACAGCGGCACGAAGACCGCGAGGATCAGCACCACCCAGATCAGCGTGTACAGCACCGGGTTCTGCAGCGACCAGGCGTCCGGCGTCGGTGCGAGCGGCGAGGTGTTGCCGAACAGGTTGCGCGCGGACTGGACGACCGCCGACACCGGGTTCCACTCCGCGAAGGTGCGCAGCACCGAGGGGAAGGTCTCCAGCGGGACGAAGGTGTTGGCCACGAACGTCAGCGGGAAGATCACGATGAAGCTGGCGTTGTTGACCACCTCCGGGGTGCGGACGAGGAGTCCGACCATCGCCATCAACCAGGAGATCGCGTAGGCGAACAGCAGCAGCACGACGAAGCCGAGCACCGCCTCGCCCACCGACGAGTTGATCCGCCAGCCGACCACCAGCCCGGTCAGCGCCATCACCGTGATCGAGATGATGTTCAGCCCGGCATCGGCGACCGTGCGGCCGATCAGCACGGCGGACCGGGACATCGGCAGCGACCGGAACCGGTCGATGAGCCCCTTCTGCAGGTCCTCGGCCAGGCTTGCCCCGGTGGTCGTGCTCCCGAGCACGATCGTCTGGGCGAAGATCCCGGGGAGCAGGAACTCCCCGTAGCTCGTGCCCGGCGGCAGCTGGATGGCGCCGCCGAAGACGTAGCGGAACAGCAGCACGAACATGATCGGCGACAGGGTCGCGAAGACGATCAGGTCGGGCACCCGCTTGACCTTGATCAGATTGCGCTTGGTGATGACGACGCTGTCGGACAGCGTCGCAGCCATGCTGCTCATCGGGCACCTCCGGTGATGGCCGGCTCGGCCGTCGGGTCGTCTTCGGTGGCGACCTCCTCGGCCACGCGGCCGGTGAGCGCGAGGAAGACGTCGTCCAGATCGGGGCGGCGCAGCCCGACGTCGAAGATCTCCGCCGTCGCGCCGTCCAGCCGGCGCAGCGCCTCGGCGAGGACCTCCGCACCGCCACTCACCGGCAGCGACAGCCGCCGGGCCTGCACGTCGACGACCGGGTCCTCCACCGCGAGGGGGCGCAGCCGTTCGACCATGCCGGGCAGCACGGCGGCGTCGGTGACGGTGAACTCCAGCCGCTGACCGCCGACCTGCGCCTTGAGCTCGTCGGCGGTACCCCGGGCGATGACCCGGCCCCGGTCGATGACCACCATCCGGTCGGCGAGCCGGTCGGCCTCCTCCAGGTACTGGGTGGTGAGCAGGATCGTCGTGCCGCCGTCGGCGAGGTCGGCGATGAACTCCCACATCGACAGCCGGCTGCGCGGGTCCAGCCCCGTCGTCGGCTCGTCGAGGAAGAGCACCCGCGGCCGGGCGATCAGCGAGGCCGCGATGTCCAGCCGGCGGCGCATCCCGCCGGAGTAGGTCTTCGCCGGCCGGTCGGCCGCCCCGGAGAGGTCGAAGCGCTCGAGCAGCTCACCGGCCCGGCGGCGCGCCTCGGCCCGGCCCAGCCGGTACAGCCGGCCGACCATCTCCAGGTTCTCGAACCCGGTGAGGTACTCGTCGACAGCGGCGTACTGGCCGGTGAGCCCGATCGCCGCCCGCACCCGGTCGGCCTCGCGCGACACGTCGAGGCCCACCACCTCCACCCGGCCCGCGTCTGCCTCGAGCAGCGTGGTCAGGATGCGCACCACCGTCGTCTTGCCCGCGCCGTTCGGGCCGAGCAGCCCGAGCACCGAGCCCTCGGCCACCGTCAGGTCCACACCGTCGAGCGCGGTGGTGGCGCCGAAGCGCTTGACCAGCCCCTCGACCACGATCGCGTCGGTCATGCCCCCGACGCTAGGCCCGCCCCCCGACAGTTCCCCGCCGCTCTTCTCCGTCGCGTACACGCGCGCGTCCTCCGTCCCGGCCCCGCGAGGTGCGGGACAGGACCTAGGACCGCCGGGCGGGGCCCGACTCATCGGTCGGTCCGGAAGCTACTCCGAGGTGACCGCGTAGCCGGCGTCGCGCATCGCCCCGATCACCTCGCCGGCGTGCGTCGGTCCCCGCGTCTCGAAGACCACGAAGACCTCCACCTCGCCGATGCCCAGCCGCGTCGATGTCCGCTCGTGCTCGACCTCCAGCACGTTCGCCCCGACCCCGGCCAGCTCGGCGAGCAGGGCGGCCAGCGAGCCCGGGCGGTCGGGGATGCGCAGCCGCAGCGAGAGGTACCGGCCGGCCGCGGCCATGCCGTGCTGCACCACCTTGAGCAGCAGCACCGGGTCGATGTTGCCGCCGGAGACGACGGCGACCAGGGGTGGCTCGAACGCACGCGGGTCGGCCAGGACGGCGGCGACCGCGGCCACCCCCGCCGGCTCGACGACAAGCTTGGCGCGCTCCAGGCAGAACAGCAGAGCCCGGGAGAGGTCCTCCTCGCTCACCGTGCGGACCTCGTCGACCAGCCCCTGCACGTGGGCGAGGGTCAGGTCGGTGGGACGGGGGACGGCGATCCCGTCGGCCATCGTCGACATGCTCTCGAGCGCGACCGGCCGGCCGGCGGCCAGCGACCCGGGGAGCGCGGCGGCCTGCTCGGCCTGCACGGCGACCACCCGGACGTCGGGACGGCGTTCCCTGACCGCGGCGGCGACGCCGGAGACCAGGCCCCCACCCCCGGCGCAGACCAGCACCGTCGCGACGTCGGGGCACTGCTCGAGCACCTCCAGCCCGACGGTGCCCTGCCCGGCGATCACGTCGGGGTGGTCGAACGGGTGGATGAACACCGCCCCGGTGCGCTCGGCGTGCTCGGCCGCGGCGAGCAGCGGCTCGGCCAGCGACTCCCCGAACATCTCGACGCGCGCCCCGTAGGCCTGGGTCGCGGCCACCTTGGGCAGCGGCGCGCTCTCGGGCATGTAGACCGTCGCCTCGGCACCGAGCAGCCGGGCGGCCAGCGCGACGCCCTGGGCGTGGTTGCCGGCGCTGGCGGCGACGACACCGCGGGCCCGCTCCTCGTCGGTCAGCCGCGCGATCCGGGTGTAGGCGCCGCGGATCTTGAACGAGCCGGTGCGCTGGAGGTTCTCGCACTTGAGCCAGACCGGCCCGCCGACCCGGTCGGCCAGCCCCCGGGAGTGCTCCAGCGGGGTGCGGCGGACGACGCCGGCGAGCAGCTCCGCCGCCGCGGCGACGTCGGCACCGGTGACCAGGGGAACCGACATGCGTGGATCATGGCAGGAGGAGGACTCGGCAGGGTCACGGCGAGGGGACCCCGGAGGGGTCCGCGCAGGCGCGACGGAACGGCTCCGCGCGGCGGGGGGACGGAAACTGGCCGCGGTGTCACGGCGAGGGGACCCCGGAGGGGTCCGCGCAGACGCGACGGAACGGCTCCGCGCGGCGGGGGGACGGAAACTGGCCGCGGTGTCGTCCGGAGGACGACAGACAGCAGAGTCGTCGTACCGTGGCTGAGGTGACGGACACGCCCGCACCGGCAACCCCCGCCCCCGCACCCACGACCCTCGGCGAACTCCGCGCGACCGGCGCCACCGCACGCCCGGTCAAGGCCGAGATCCGCGCCAACCTGCTCGCCCGCCTGGCCGCCGGCGAACCCACCCTGCCCGGCATGGTCGGCTTCGAGGACACCGTCCTGCCCGAGGTCGAGCGCGCCCTCATCGCCGGCCACGATCTGGTCCTGCTCGGCGAGCGCGGCCAGGGCAAGACCCGGCTGATCCGCACGCTGGTCGGCCTGCTCGACGAGTGGACCCCGGTGCTGGTCGGCAGCGAGCTCAACGAGCACCCGCTGGCCCCGATCAGCGTCTGGGCCCACCGGCAGATCGCCGAGCACGGCGACGCCACCCCGGTCGGCTGGCTGCACCGCAGCGAGCGGTTCGGCGAGAAGCTCGCGACGCCGGACACCAGCGTCGGCGACCTCATCGGCGACGTCGACCCGATCAAGGTGGCCGAGGGCCGCACCCTGGGCGACCCCGAGACCGTGCACTACGGCCTCGTGCCGCGCACCAACCGGGGCATCTTCAGCGTCAACGAGCTGCCCGACCTCGCCGAGCGCATCCAGGTCGCGTTGCTGAACGTGCTCGAGGAGCGCGACATCCAGATTCGCGGCTACCGCGTCCGGCTGCCGCTGGACCTGCTGCTGGTCGCCAGCGCGAACCCCGAGGACTACACCAACCGCGGCCGGATCATCACCCCGCTGAAGGACCGCTTCGGCGCCGAGGTGCGCACCCACTACCCGATCGAGCTCGCCGACGAGATCCGGCTGCTGGAGCAGGAGGCGCGCACCAGCGGGCTCGGCGCACCGGGCGGGCAGGAGTCGCTGGACGCCCCCGTCGTGCCGGCGCACCTGGTCGAGATCGTCGCCCGGTTCACCCGGCTGGTGCGCGAGTCCAGCCACGTCGACCAGCGCTCCGGCGTCAGCGCGCGGTTCGCCATCGCCGGGCTGGAGACCGTCGCCGCCTCCGCCGTCCGCCGCGCCGCGGTGGCCGGGGAGACCCGCCCGGTCGCACGGGTGGTGGACCTGCCGAGCGTCGTCCCGGCCAGCCGCGGGAAGGTCGAGTTCGCCGACGCGGGCTCCGACCCCGACGACGACCGGGAGCTGGAGATCCTCGAGCACCTGCTGCGCCAGGCCACCGCGCAGACCTTCCGCGCCCGGTGCGCGGGCCTGGACCTCACCGGGCTGCAGGAGCACTTCACCGGCGGGGAGACCGTCGAGTCCGGCGATCTCGTCCCGGCCCCGGCGCTGCTGGGGCAGCTGGGCACCGTGCCCCGGCTCGCCGAGCTGCTGGGCCGGCTCGGCGTGCCCGAGGGCGACCAGTCCGCCGAGCAGGCGGCGGCCGCGGTGGAGTTCGCCCTGGAGGGCCTGCACCTGACCCGCCGGCTGGCGAAGGACACCGACGGCGGCCGCACCGTGTACGGGGCCTGAGGTGAGCACGCGCCGCCCGCGCGGCTACCGGTACGGCGCCTGGCGGGGCGGCCCCGACCCGCTGGCCCCGCCCTACGACCTCGGCGACGCCGTGGACGAGATCGGCGACTCGGTGCTCGACGGCAGCGGGGTCCGGGAGGCGCTGCGCGAGCTGCTGCGGCGGGGCACCCAGGGCCGCCGCGGCCTGGACGAGCTGCGCCGGCAGGTGCGCGACCGGCTGCGCCAGGCGCGAACGGCCGGTCGGATGGACGGCACGCTGCAGGAGGTGCGCGAGCTCCTCGACCGCGCCGTGCAGGCCGAGCGGCGGGAGCTGTTCCCCGACCCGGACGACATGGCCCGGCTCAAGGAGGCCGAGCTCGACGCCCTGCCCGAGGACGCCGCCGGCGCCGTCCGGGCGCTCAAGGACTACGACTGGCGCTCGGAGGAGGGCCGGCAGGCCTACGAGCAGATCCAGGATCTGCTGCGCCGCGAGGTGCTCGACAGCTCCTTCGCGTCGATGAAGCAGGCGCTGGAGAACGCCTCCCCCGAGGACATGCAGGCGGTCAAGGACATGGTCGCCGACCTCTCCCGGCTGGTCGACGCGCACAACCGCGGGGAGGACACCGACCAGCAGTTCGCCGACTTCATGGACAAGCACGGCCAGTTCTTCCCGGACAACCCGGAGACGGTCGAGGAGCTCATCGACTCGCTGGCCCGCCGGGCCGCGGCGCAGCAGCGGATGATGGCCGGCCTCTCCCCCGAGCAGCGGGCCGAGCTGGCCGGCCTCATGGCTCAGACGATGGAGGACATGGGGCTGGCCAGCGAGATGGCCCACCTCTCCGACGCGCTGCGCCAGGCCCGCCCCGACCTGCCGTGGGGCCAGCGCGGCCAGGTGCCCGACGGCGAGCAGTCCCTCGGCATGGGCGACGCCACCACCGCCGTCGCCGAGCTGGCCGACCTCGAGGCGCTGTCCAACCAGCTGTCGCAGGGGTACGCCGGGGCGTCGCTGGCCGACGTCGACGAGGAGCTGCTGGAGCGGGCGCTGGGCCGCTCGGCCGCCGATGACCTGGCCGCGCTGCGGCAGCTGGAGCGCGAGCTGGAGCGGCAGGGCTACCTCAACCGCTCCGGCGGCACGCTGGAGCTCTCCCCCAAGGCGGTCCGCCGGCTGGGCGCCACCGCGCTGCGCCGGGTGTTCGCGAAGCTCGACGCCACCGGCCGCGGCGAGCACGACGTCGCCGACGCCGGTGCGGCCGGGGAGCTCACCGGCGGCTCCCGGGAGTGGCGGTTCGGCGACGAACAGCCGCTCGACGTCGTCCGGACGGTGAAGAACGCCGTCCTGCGGACGGCCGGCGAGCCGCGGGAGGGGTCGGACCGCCGGGTGCGGATCGCCGTCGAGGACTTCGAGGTGGTGGAGACCGAGCGGCGCACCGGCGCCGCGGTCGCCCTGCTGGTCGACCTCTCCTACTCGATGGCGCTGCGCGGCACGTGGGGCGCGGCGAAGTCGACGGCGATGGCGCTGCACTCGCTGGTGACCACCCGGTTCCCGCAGGACGCCATCGAGATCATCGGCTTCTCCTCCACCGCGCAGGTGCTCCGGCCCGAGACCCTCGCCGAGCTCTCCGTGGACACCCTGCAGGGCACCAACCTGCAGCACGGGCTGATGCTGGCGCGGCGGTTCCTCGCCCGGCACCGGGACGCCGAGCCGGTGGTCCTGGTGGTCACCGACGGCGAGCCGACCGCCCACCTGGAGGACGACGGGACGCCGTTCTTCTGCTGGCCGCCGATGCCGGAGACCATCGCCCGCACCGTCGCCGAGGTGGAGCGCGTCGCCCGGTCCGGGGCCACGGTGAACGTCTTCGCCCTCGACCCCGACCCGGGGCTGGTGCACTTCGTGCACGACCTCACCCAGCGGGCCGGCGGCCGGGTGTTCGAACCCGACGCCGACCGGCTGGGCGAGTACGTCGTCGCCGACTACCTGCGCACCCGACGGGGCCGGCGCGCCCGCTGAGCCCGGCCCTCGTGCCGGCCGGTCGACGCGCAGGCATAGGAAGCTATCCATGCGCTTTCGGCCGCGCAGACGCATGCATAGCTTCCTATGCCCCCGGGGGCCCAGGCTCCGTCGCGTCAGCCGCTCGAGCTGATCCCCGGGATTCGCCCCGCCCGGAAGGCGTTGACGAAGAGCCGGTGGTCCTCCTGCGTCCGGTGCGCGTAGTCGTGCGCGAACGCGACCAGGTCGGCGACGAACTCCTCGTCGCGGCCGGCGATCATCGCGGTGATCGCATCCTCGGTCTGGAACGGGACGAGGGTGTGGTCGCTGTCGGCGTCGCCCACGCAGTGCAGCTTCGCCGTCGCCCGCCCGAGCTGCTCCAGCACCGGCCGGATGTCGGCGGGCTCGGTGAGGTCCTCCCACTCGAGGTCGAGCTCGTAGGGCGAGAGCTCGGCGACGACGAAGCCGGTGCCGCGGATCTCGGTGTGACCCAGGAACTGGGAGGCGTGCGACTGCAGCGCGCGCCGGCTCACCGCCGTCCGGTGACCCTCGTGCTCGAAGTACGCGCGGATCCCCGGATCGGTGACGACGCGGCTCGGGGCCGGCACGTTGCCCTGCTTCACCGACAGGACGACGTCATTCTCCAGGGCCTGGTCGTAGCCCTCGAGCAGCACGTTGTAGGCCGGCAGCCCGGCGCTGCCGATGCCGAAGCCACCCGTGCCGATGAGGTCCTTGACGTCGTAGGCGACCTCCCGCCGCCACGGCCGGGGCGGCAGCGTCGACTTGTACCGCTCCAGCGCCGCGAGCACCTCCGCGTGCTCGGCGTCGTCCAGCCGGCGGTTGCGCGGGGACTCGGCGAAGCGGCGCTCGTCGTCCTCCACCACGGTCATCCGCTGCAGCAGGCCCAGCCGGGTGCGGCCGGCCGTCCGGCGGATCAGGTCGTGCACCGCGCCGTGGGTGTTGCCGGCCAGCAGCGCGTACTCGCGGTCGGCGTCCGAGCGGGTGAAGGCCGCCACCTGGTCGAGCCAGGCGTGCAGGTAGACGGCGAGCAGCTCGCTGATCACCTCGTCGGAGAGGGCCTTGCGCCAAGCCATGAGGGCGAAGCTGGCGACGAAGCGGCGCAGGTCCCAGCTGACGTGCCCGAGGTAGGCCTCGTCGAAGTCGTTGACGTCAAAGACGATGCGGCCGTTGGCGTCCATGTAGGTGCCGAAGTTCTCGGCGTGCAGATCACCGTGGATCCACACCCGGGACGTCTGCTCGTCGCACCAGCGGTCCTCGGTCGTCGCCATGTCCGCGTAGAACAGGGGGGCACTGCCCCGGTAGAAGGCGAACGGGTCGGCGGCCATCTTGCGGAACTTCGTGCGGAAGGCCAGGGCGTCGGCGTCCATGAGGTCGCCGAAGGCCTCGACCAGGACGTCGACGATCTGTCGCGTCCGCTCGTCGGGGTCCGGGAACGGGGTCACACCAGGGAGGGATGGGGGCACAGGTTGCACCGTAGGGGGCCGATAACGTCGGTGGTGCCCCGACGACGCAGGCACCGACCAGGGACGGAGGGACCATGATCCGCACGGACACGGCCCGACGACTGGCCACCGGTGCCGCCTACGGCGGCGGCGGGGTCGGTCTCGCCGGAGCCGCCCTGGTCGCCCTCCTCCGCGAGGAGGCGCGGTCGGCCCGCCGCAGGGTGGAGGCCCGCTCGACCAAGCAGGACCCGCCGTCGGGCGACGGCGTCTACGGCCGGGGCGGCGGCACGCCCATCGTGCTGACCGTCCTGGGCGACTCGAGCGCCGTCGGGCTGGGCGCGCATCGCGCCGCCGAGACCCCGGGCGTGCTCGTCGCCGCCGGGCTGGCCGAGCTCGCCGAGCGCCCGGTCCGGCTGGTGCGCCTGGCCCGGTCCGGCGCCCGCGCCGCCGACCTCGAGGAGCAGGTCGACCGCGCGCTGGCCGAGCGGCCCACGGTCGCGGTCATCATGATCGGCGCCAACGACGTCACCGCCCGCACGGCGACGTCGGTCTCGGTCGGCCACCTCACCGACGCCGTCCGCCGGCTCACCGCGGCCGGCTGCGAGGTCGTCGTCGGCACCTGCCCGGACCTCGGCACCATCCGCCCGATCGCCCAGCCGCTGCGCACGCTGGCCCGGCGCTGGAGCCGGCAGATGGCCGCGGCGCAGACGATCGCCGTCGTCGAGGCCGGGGGGCGCACGGTGTCCCTCGGCTCGCTGCTCGGCCCGGCGTTCGCCTCCGACTCGGCCATGTTCAGCGTCGACGAGTTCCACCCGAGCGCCGCCGGCTACGCCGCCGCGGCGGCGGTGCTGCTCCCCTCGGTCGCCGACGCCCTCGGCGTCTGGCCGGCCGCGGCCGACCGCGGGCTGCGCACGCTGCGCCGCGACACCGCCCGCCCGGTGGCCCGCGCGGCGGCCCGCGCCGTCAACCGTCCCGGGACCGAGGTCCAGCCGGCCGAGGTGGCCGGCTCGGAGACCGGCCCGTGGGGCCCCTGGGCGCTGCTGCGCCGTCGCCGGCCGACGGAGATGCCCACCCCCGAGGAGGCCGAGCACGTCGGCGACGAGTCGGGCAGCCCGCTCGCCGGCCGCTCGGGGTGACCCCGGCCACACCGGCGTCCTCCTGACCTGCGGCCGGCCACCCGGTCGCGGCGCGGGGGTAGTTTCCGAGGTGACCGACGTCCGGCGAGCTGCGCCCGGACCCACCTCACCGTGGAGGAACCATGCCAGAAGCCGTCATCGTCTCGACCGCGCGCTCGCCGATCGGGCGCGCGTTCAAGGGGTCGCTCAAGGACATGCGGCCCGACGACCTCGCCGCCGCGGTCATCCGGGCCGCGCTCGACAAGGTGCCCGCCCTCGACCCGCGCGACATCGACGACCTGATGCTCGGCTGCGGGCTCCCCGGCGGGGAGCAGGGCCACAACATGGGCCGCGTCGTCAGCGTGCTGCTGGGCATGGACCACCTGCCCGGCACGACCATCACCCGCTACTGCTCGTCCTCGCTGCAGACCACCCGCATGGCCCTGCACGCCATCAAGGCCGGCGAGGGCGACGTCTTCATCTCCGCCGGTGTGGAGACCGTCTCCCGGTTCGTGAAGGGCAACAGCGACTCGCTGCCCGACTCGCACAACCCGGTGTTCGCCGACGCCGAGGCCCGCGTCGCCAAGACCGCCGAGAGCGGCGCCGACTCCTGGACCGACCCGCGCGAGAACGGGGACGTTCCCGACGTCTACATCGCCATGGGTCAGACGGCGGAGAACCTGGCGCTGCTCAAGAGCGTCACCCGCCAGGAGATGGACGAGTTCGCCGTCCGCAGCCAGAACCTCGCCGAGGAGTCCATCAACAACGGCTTCTGGGACCGGGAGATCACCCCGATCACCCTCCCCGACGGCACCGTGGTCTCCACGGACGACGGCCCGCGGCCGGGCACCACGCTCGAGGGCATCTCCGGCCTCAAGCCGGTGTTCCGCCCCGACGGCCGGGTCACCGCCGGCAACGCCTGCCCGCTCAACGACGGCGCCTCGGCCGTGGTGGTCATGAGCGACACCAAGGCCCGCGAGCTCGGCCTCACCCCGCTGGCCCGCGTGGTCTCCACCGCGGTCACCGGCCTCTCGCCGGAGATCATGGGCTACGGCCCGGTCGACGCCTCGCGCCTGGCCCTGAAGCGGGCCGGCATGACGATCGACGACATCGACCTGGTCGAGATCAACGAGGCCTTCGCCGCGCAGGTCATCCCGAGCTACCGGGACCTCGACATCCCGATCGAGAAGCTGAACGTGCACGGTGGCGCCATCGCCGTCGGGCACCCCTTCGGCAGCACCGGCGCCCGCATCACCGGCACGCTGATCAACGGTCTCCAGACCAAGGACAAGACGTTCGGCCTGGAGACCATGTGCGTCGGTGGCGGCATGGGCATGGCGATGGTCCTGGAGCGCCTCTCCTGACGTAGCCCTCCGGACGCCGCGACGGCCCGGCCCCCTCGCGGGGCCGGGCCGTCGTCGTCCCTGGTGCCACCACCGGCGCGCACGGCAGCGGCCCGGCCCCCTGACGGGGACGGGGCCGCTGTCATGCGGTGCCGGTGTGGTTCACTCGTCCTGGAAGTAGGAGAGCAGCCGCAGGATCTCGATGTACAGCCAGACGACCGTGACGAGCAGGCCGAAGGCGACGTACCAGGCGAACTTCGCCGGGGCGCCGCGACGGATGGCCTCGTCGGCCATGTCGAAGTCGAGCAGCAGCATGAACGCCGCGATGCCGATCATCAGCAGGCTGAAGCCGATCGCGACTGCACCGCCCGACCGAAGGCCCAGCGGGTCACCGGTGGTGAAGATGCCGACGATCCAGTTGGTGACCAGCAGCACCAGCGCACCGATGAGCGCACCGACCACCCAGCGGGTGAGCTTGGGGGTGACCCGGATGGCACCGGTCTTGTAGATCACGAGCATGCCGGCGAAGACACCGAAGGTGCCGATCACCGCCTGCATCACGATGCCCGGGTAGAGGTCGTTGAACGCCTCGCTGATCGCGCCCAGCGCGACGCCGTAGAGGCCGCCGTAGGCGAGAGTCGCGACCGGGTTGGCGATCTGCTTGAACGCGATCACCAGGCCGAGGACGAAGGCGACCAGGACAGACGGCAGGGCCAGGCCCCACGCCAGCTCCTGGGGCAGGAGCGCCCAGGTGACCGCCGCGGAGGCGACGGTGACAAGGAAGGACAGACCCGTCTTCTGGACGACGTCGTCCATCGTCATGTAGCGGGTGGCCTCGCTCGTCCCGTACGGGGACGGCGCGGCATACGGGTCCTGCTGGGGCGCGGGGGCGCCGTACTGCGGGGCCCCGTACTGGGACTGGTTGCCCCAACCGGCGTACTGCTGGCCGGGGCCCGCGTTGCCGAACCCACGGCTGAACGCCGGGTTCCTACTGGCCATCGTCATCTCCTCGAGGTGACTCGTCGGTCGTGGAGCCTGATCGCGCACTCCACTCGGTCAGGTCAACGCCCGACACGCCCACAGCGTTCCACAGCCGGCGGCAATCCGGATCACCCCCGTGGGTGCGGGTCGGATCCGTTGTCGCCGGGGAGCCACCCGCGCCGTCTCCCGCGCCGGCGATGAGCGCTCGCCGAGCGGACCGCGCGGGGCCTGCCCGATGCTGTCCTGGCCGCGGCCGACCGCTTCCCAGCAGCACCGGCCGGCCGACCGCCCCCGATCGGAGCCTCCCCATGACCGCCGACGCACCCGGCCCCGCCGTCGAGGGGCGGCCGCCCAACCCCTTCCTGCAGGTGACCCTGGACGAGCTGCGCCGCAGGACGAGCACCAAGTGGCGCACCTACCCGCCCGACGTGCTGCCGCTGTGGGTGGCGGAGATGGACGTCCTGCTGGCACCCGCCGTCCGGGAGGTGCTGCACCGCGCGATCGAGACGGGCGATACCGGCTACCCCGCGGGTCAGGAGTACCCGGAGGCGGTGGCCGCCTTCGCGGCCGACCGGTGGGGCTGGACCGGCGTCGACCCGGCCCGCACGGCGCTCGTGCCCGACGTGATGACCGGCATCGTGGAGGTGCTCCGCCTCCTCACCGGCCCCGGCGACATCGTGGTGGTGACCCCGCCGGTGTACGCGCCCTTCTACGCCTTCCTCGAGCACGCGGACCGCGCGGTGGCGGAAGCGCCGCTGGACGCGTCCGGCCGCCTGGACCTGCAGGCGCTGGAGGCCGCCTTCGCCGGGGCCCGCGCCCGTTGTGCCCATCCGGCCTTCCTGCTCTGCAACCCGCACAACCCCACCGGCGCCGTGCACACCCGCGCGGAGCTCGACGCCGTCTCCGCGCTCGCCCGGCGGCACGGCGTGCGGGTCGTCTCCGACGAGATCCACGCACCGCTCGTCCTGCCCGGCGCCCGCTTCGTGCCCTACCTGAGCGTGGCGGACGACGGCTTCGCGCTGGTGTCGGCGTCGAAGGCGTGGAACCTCGCCGGCCTCAAGGCGGCCGTGGTGGTCGCCGGGCCGGAGGCGGCCGGGGACCTGGCCCGCCTGCCCGAGGAGGTCGGCCACGGGCCCAGCCACCTCGGCGTCCTCGCGCACACCGCGGCCTTCCGCGACGGGGGCGGCTGGCTGGACGCCCTGCTCGCCGCCCTGGACGAGAACCGGCGGCTGCTGCAGCAACTCGTGGCCGAGCACCTGCCGACGGCGGCGCTGCGCGCACCGGAGGGGACCTACCTGGGCTGGCTGGACTGCCGCCCGCTGGGCCTCCCGCCGGAAGCGCCCAGCAGCGGCCTCGCCGTCGTGAGCGACCTCGACGGGCCGGCCCGGTTCTTCCTCGACCACGCGCGGGTGGCCCTGAGCTCGGGCCACGTCTTCGGCACCGGGGGCGCCGGGCACGTGCGCATCAACCTCGCCACCTCGCCCGCCGTGCTGACCGAGGCGCTGACGCGCATGGGCCGGGCGGTCGCGGCCCGGACCGGGTAGGCCGGCGTCGTGCCCCCGGTCGGGTTCGAACCGACACTGGGACCCTTTTAAGGGGCCTGCCTCTGCCAGTTGGGCTACGGGGGCGCGGGAGGCACGGTAGCGGGCCGGGGCCACCGCGGCCCGCGATCAGCCGGCTGCCAGCTCGGTCGCCCGGGCCAGGACGGCGTCCAGCATCGGCTCCGTGAGCTTGCCGGTGAAGGTGTTCTGCTGGCTGACGTGGTAGCTGCCCAGCAGGGTCAGCGGGCCGCGGGGGCCGGTCAGCGGCACCTCGACGCCGTGCCCGAACACCGGCCGCGGGCGGGGCAGCGCGTACCCCGCGGCGGCGAGCACCGGCCACAGCGCCGTCCAGCCGAAGCCGCCCAGCACCACGACCACCCGCAGCCGCGGCAGCAGCTCCAGCTCGCGGGCCAGCCAGGGCGAGCAGGTGTCCCGCTCCTCGGGCGTGGGGGCGTTGGCCGGCGGGGCGCACCGCACGGACGCGGCCACCCGCACGTCGGTGAGCTCCAGCCCGTCGCCGACGTGCGTCGACGTCGGCTGGTTGGCCAGGCCCGCGCGCCACAGCGCGGCGAAGATCCAGTCGCCGCTGCGGTCGCCGGTGAACACCCGGCCGGTGCGGTTGCCTCCGTGCGCGGCGGGGGCGAGGCCGACGACGGCGATCCGCGCGTCGGCCGGGCCGAGCCCCGGCACCGGCCGGCCCCAGTACTCCTCGTCGCGGAACGACGCGCGCTTGACGCGGGCCACCTCCTCCCGCCACGCCACCAGCCGCGGGCAGGCGTAGCAGCCGGAGATGCGCTCGTCGAGCACGGGCAGCTCGCGGGCTCCCCGGGCGCCGCGCACCACGCCCGGGGGCGTGCGGGTGACGGGGAACCCGCCGGCATCTAGGGGCACAGGAAGCTATACATGCGTCCTGGGCGCGAAAACCACACGTAAAGCTTCCTATGCCCCTAAGGGCGCGCCAGGCGCAGGGCGATGCCGTCGAGGATGTCGTGCTCGCTGACGGTGACCTCGGCCAGCCCGAACTCGTCCATGAGCACGCGCAGGATCAGCGCCCCGGCGCCGATCACGTCGACCCGGCCCGGGTGCATGACCGGCTCGGCGGCGCGGCGCTCCCGCGTCGCGGCGAGCAGGTCCGCCGACACCCGCCGGACGTCGGCCACCGCGATGCGCGAGCCGTGGATCGCCACCGAGTCGTAGGCCGGCAACCCCAGCGCGAGCGCCGCCACGGTGGTCACCGACCCGGCCAGCCCGACCAGGCTCGCCGCCTTGCCCACCGGCACGTCGGCGGTCACCTGGGCCAGCGCGGCGCGGATGTCGCGCTCGGTACGCGCGACCTGCTCGGCGGTGGGCGGGTCGTCGTGCAGGTGCCGCTCGGTGAGCCGCACGCAGCCGATGTCGACCGAGCGGGCCGCGGTCACGCCGTCGCCGTCCCCGAGCACGAACTCGGTGGAGCCGCCGCCGATGTCGACGACCAGCCAGGGGGCGGGCGCCGGGTCCAGCCCGTGGGCGGCGGCCGCGTCCGCGACCGAACCGGTCGCGCCCAGGAAGGAGAGCTCCGCCTCCTCCCGGCCGGTCACGACGTCGGCCGTGCGGCCGAGGGTGCTGCGCACCATGTCCTCGAAGTCGGCGCGGTTGGCCGCGTCCCGGGTGGCGCTGGTGGCGACCATCCGGACGTCGGTGGCACCCAGCTCGCGGGCCTGCGCGGCGTACTCGGCGAGCACCACGCGGGTGCGCTCGATCGCCTCCTGCGCCAGCCGGCCGGTGGCGTCGACCCCCTGACCGAGCCGCACGACCTCCATCCGCCGCCGCAGGTCGGTGTGCCCGCCCTGCGGCGGGACGTCGGCCACGAGCAGCCGGATGGAGTTCGTGCCGCAGTCGATGGCGGCCACCCGCGTCACGCGTCGTCCCCGGTCAGGGCGCAGGGCCCCTTCGCCCACCACTCCCCCATTCCGGCGACGGCACGGTCACCGATCGGGTTGACGCCGGGGCCGGCGGCCAGCGCGTGGCCCGCGAGCGCGTGCAGGCACTTGACCCGGTCGGGCATGCCGCCGGCGGTCGCGCGGGTGGGCAGCACGTCCTTCGCGTCGCGCGCGGCGAGGTAGGCCTCGTGCGCGGCCCGGTAGCCGGCCGCGAGCTCGGGGTCGGTGCCGAGCTCCTCCTGCCAGTCCCGCATCCGGCCCGTGGACTCCAGCCGGCTCGCGGCAGCCGAGGCCCGCGGGCAGGTCAGGTAGTACAGGGTCGGGAACGGGGTGCCGTCCTCCAGCCGCGGCGAGGTCTCGACGACGTCCGGCTGGCCGCAGGGGCACCGGTGCGCGACGCCGACCAGCGCCCGGGGCGGGCGGCCGAGCTGCCGGGCGACGACCTCCCGGTCCTCCTCGCTGACGGGGCTGGAACGGCCCGGCTGCAGGGGCCCGGGCCGAGCGTGCGAGGTCTGCGGGGCAGCGGGGTCCTTCATCTCACTCCGCCGTCTCCTCGTCGTCCTGCGCGCCGTCGCCGCCGTCGGCCTCGGCCACCGACCGCATCAGCCCCTCGTACCAGGGCAGCGGCCCCGGGTCCGCGGCCGCTGCCGCCGCCGCGAACGTGCCGGCGTCGCCCTCGACGGCCTCGCCGTCGACGACGAGCACGAGCCGGTCACCGGGCAGCACGTAGGACAACCGCTCCCGCGCCTGCCGCTGGGCGTAGACGGGGTCGGACTGCAGCTCCAGCTGGCCCTGCAGCGCGGTGACCCGCTCGTCGAGCTGCCGGCCCTCGGCGGCGAGCCGGGCGAGCTCGGCCTGGCCGGCCAGGTACTGCCGGATCGGCCCGGCCAGGGTGAGCGCGAGCAGCAGCAGGAGGCCGACGAGCACCACGGCGCGGCCGGTGAACAACGGGCGGCGCCGCGGCCCGGCCGCGGTGGACGGACGGCGTTCCGGGCGGCGGTTGGGCCGCCGCTGCGCGGGCCGGCTGGGCGCCCCCGAGCGCAGCCCGGTGCGGACCGGCCGCGAGTGGTGCACGCGCGGCACCCGGCCGGTCGCGCGCCGCCCGTCGCTCCCGCCCCGCCGGCCGCGGACGCTGCTCATCGCCCCCGCTCAGCCGTTCAGCCGCGGGAAGGCCGAGGCGCCGGCGTAGCGGGCGGCGTCGTCGAGCTCCTCCTCGATGCGCAGCAGCTGGTTGTACTTGGCCACGCGCTCGCTGCGCGCCGGGGCACCGGTCTTGATCTGCCCGCAGTCGGTGGCGACGGCGAGGTCGGCGATCGTGGTGTCCTCGGTCTCGCCCGAGCGGTGGCTCATCATGCAGCGGTAGCCGCTGCGGTGTGCCAGGTTGACCGCGTCGAGGGTCTCGGTGAGCGTGCCGATCTGGTTCACCTTGACCAGCAGGGCGTTGGCGGCCCCGCGCGCGATGCCGTCGGCCAGGCGGGTGGGGTTGGTGACGAACAGGTCGTCGCCGACGAGCTGCACGCGGTCGCCGAGCGCGGCGGTCAGCGCGATCCAGCCGTCCCAGTCCTCCTCGTCGAGCGGGTCCTCGATGGAGACGACCGGGTAGGCGTCGACCAGGCCCCGGTAGTAGTCGATCAGGTACTCCGCCGAGCGGCTCTGACCTTCGAAGTCGTAGCCCCCGTCGGTGTGGAACTCGGTGGCGGCGACGTCGAGCGCGAAGGCGATGTCGGTGCCGACGGTGTAGCCGGCCTTGTCGACGGCCTCGGCGATGAGGTCCAGCGCGTCGCGGTTGCTCGGCAGATCGGGCGCGAAGCCGCCCTCGTCGCCCAGGCCGGTGGAGAGGCCGCGGCCCTTCAGCACCGCCTTGAGCGCGTGGTAGGTCTCGGTGCCCATGGCCAGCGCCTCGGCGAAGGTGGCCGCCCCGATGGGGGCGATCATGAACTCCTGCACGTCGACGTTGCTGTCGGCGTGGGCGCCGCCGTTGAGGATGTTCATCATCGGCACGGGCAGCAGGTGCGCCGACGGGCCGCCGACGTAGCGGAACAGCGGCAGGCCGGTGGAGTCCGCGGCGGCCCGCGCGACGGCGAGGCTCACGCCGAGGATCGCGTTGGCGCCCAGGCGCGACTTGTCCGGGGTGCCGTCGAGGTCGAGCAGGCGCTGGTCGACCAGCCGCTGCTCGCTGGCCTCGTAGCCGACCAGCTCGGGGCCGATGACGTCGAGGACGCCGTCGACGGCCTTGGTGACGCCCTTGCCGCCGTAGCGGTCACCGCCGTCCCGCAGCTCGACCGCTTCGAAGGCTCCCGTGGAGGCGCCGCTGGGCACCGCGGCCCGGGCGATCGTCCCGTCGTCGAGGGCGACCTCGACCTCCACGGTGGGGTTTCCGCGCGAGTCCAGGATCTCCCGCGCGCCTACGGCATCGATGCTCGGCACGGGGGCAGCCTAACCAGCCGGAACGGCCGGTGCGGCGCTCACCCGGCCGAGCCCGCCCGGATCAGGGCGCGGGCGGGGCAGGCTTCTGCTCCGCGGTCCCCCCGTCGGCGGCCGCCCGGTCGTTGCGGGCGCGCTCGGCCCGGTCCTCCTCGCTCGGCCCGGTGAACGCCTGCGAGCGCCGGCGCGCCTCGAGGCTGCCGGTGAACAGCCCCTCGTTGGTGGCCGGCCCCCGGTCGGCCGGCCGGGCCGGGCGGGGTGCGGTGCGCGGGTCGGGAGCGGGGCGCGGCCCGCGCCGACCGGCGGTCTCGTAGCCGGGCGCCCCCTCGTTGCGGACCCGGGGCAGGGCGTGCGGCGCCTCCCGCTGCAGCCAGCCGACCAGCCCTTCCCGGACGGCGCAGCGCAGGTCCCACAGCGTCCCCGCGTCCTGGGCGCTGACCAGCACCCGCACCCGCACGAGCGAACCGACGGCGTCGGTGACCTGCAGGACCTTGACCCGCTCGTCCCAGTTCTCGTCCCCGGCGACCAGCCGGTCGAGCTCCTCGCGCATGCGGTCGAACGGCGTCGTCCAGTCGACGTCGAGTTCGATCGCGCCGAGGACGGCGGACTCCTTGCGGGTCCAGTTCTCGAACGGCGTGGTGGTGAAGTAGGTCGAGGGCAGCACCAGGCGCCGGTCGTCCCAGAGGTGCACGACGACGTAGGTGAGGGTGATCTCCTCGATCCGCCCCCACTCCTCCTCCACGACGACCACGTCGTCGACCCGGATGGCGTCGGTGAACGCCAGCTGCAGGCCGGCGAAGACGTTGGCCAGCGAGGTCTGCGCGGCCAGGCCGGCGACGATGGAGATGACGCCGGCGCTGGCCAGGATGCTGGCGCCGGCGGCGCGGGCACCGGGGAAGGTCAGCAGCATCGCGGCGAGGGTGAGCACGGCGACGAGGACGACGGCCAGCCGGCGCAGCAGCGAGATCTGGGTGCGCACCCGCCGGGCGTGCCGGTTGTCTGCGACGTCGACGTCGTACCGGGCCAGCCAGGCGTCGGCCGCGACGAAGACGGCCACCGCGACCAGCCAGCCGATGGTCGCGATCACCGCCGGGGCCAGCACGTGGACGACGACCTCCGTCCAGTCCCCCAGGTCGTCGGCGGCCTCCAGCACGACGGTCAGCGCCACCAGCACCAGCAGCGCGCGCAGCGGGGTGCGGCCCCGGCGGGAGAGGTCGGCGGTCACTGGCGAGCCGCGGCCCACGCGGCGGACCACGACGCCGATGAGGACGCCGAGCAGCCAGGCCGCCAGGGCCGCGCCGGCGAGGACGAGGGCGACCTGCCAGGGCTCCGACGGGATCAGCCCGGAGACGCCTTCGACGGCCTCGTCGGGGCCGACCGGGTCGGTCGCGGGGGCGGACAGCGTGGCGGGCAGCGGACCGGCTCCTCTCGGGGATCAGCGCAGGTGGAGCGGGATGCCCACGCTAGCCAGCCGGAGCGCCGTCCGTCAGGCGGAGGTCCCCCGGTCGGGGCGGTCCGCGGCGGCGGCGTCCAGCTCACCGGCGTAGCGGCGCACCGCCTCCCGGAGGGCGTCCTCCACGTCCCACCCCCGCGCCTCGGCGGCGGCGACGACGGCCAGCAGCCGCTCGCCGAGCGCCTCGGGGCTCGCGTCGGCCAGCTCGGCCGGCTCGGGGGTGGGCAGCCCGGCCCGCCCGGCGCGGCGCACCAGGGCCGCGCCCCACGAGGCGGCGGGCTGCGAGCGGGAGACCCCCTCGGTGGGCGAGCGGCGCTGCTTCTCCGCCTTCTTGATCTCCTCCCAGCCCGCCTCGACCTGCGCGACGTCACGCGGCCCGGCATCCCCGAAGACGTGCGGGTGGCGGCGCACCAGCTTGTCCACCAGGTCGCCGGCGACGTCGTCGACGTCGAAGCGCCGCCCGTCCCCCGCCTCGGCGGCGACGCGGGCGTGGAACACCACCTGGAGCAGGACGTCGCCCAGCTCCTCGCGCATCGCGACCGGGTCGTCGTCGACGATCGCGTCGTAGGCCTCGTGCGCCTCCTCCAGCAGGTAGCCGCGCAGCGAGGCGTGGGTCTGCTCGGCGTCCCAGGGGCACCCGCCGGGCGAGCGCAGCCGGTCCATGACCGCGACGACGTCGAGCAGCCGCGCACCGGGCGGCGCCGGCGCACCGACCACCGCCGGCACCCCGGGGAACGCGGCCGCCTCGTCCGGCGACGCCAGGCAGACGACGTCGTCCTCGCGGGCGGTCGCGGCCGCGGCGCCGGGCAGCTCCTCGGCCGCGACGCCGGCGGCCCGCAGCATCGCCGCCTCCGCCCCGGCGCCCGGCAGCGCGACGACCATCCGGGGTCCGGTCACCGCCGTCCAGCCGTCCGCGCCCAGGAGCGCGGGGAGCCGGGGGTCGACGGTGACGACGAGGGCGACGGGCACCCGCCCAGTCTCCGGGAGCCGGCGCCGGCGGCTACTCGGCGGGGGTGGTCTCGTCCCCGAGGATGTCGACGACGCCGACGCGGGCCGGCAGCAGCCGCCCGTCCTCGTACACGCCGTAGCGCGGGTTGACCGTGACGTCGAGGCCGGCCCGCACCTCCTCGAGCAGCGGCTGGGCCGCCGCCTCCACCTGTTCGCCGGCCTCCTCGACCAGCCGCGGCCGGAGCTCCTCGAACGAGGGGTAGGCCGTCCCGGCGCGGAAGGCGACGACGATCCCGCCGGCCTGGGGCACCGGCACCGCGACCGCCGTCCCCGGCGCCGCGGCGGCGAGCGGACCGGCCAGCGCGCTCGGCAGCTCGCCGGGTGCCCGCCGGTCGAGCTCGGGCAGCGTGAACTGGCCGGGGAACCGCGCGGCCACCGCGGGATAGCTCGCGGGGTCGGCCGCGAGCTCCACGACCACCGCGTCGGCCGTGGCCTGGTCGGGCACGGTGACATAGCCGTACTCGACCTGGCCCAGCTCCTCGCGGACCTCCTCGTACCGGGCCCGCAGCGCGGCCTCGTCCAGCGGCTCCGCCCCGCCCTCGGCGGTGGCGATCTCCTGGCGCACCAGCTGCTGGCGCACGCTCTCGCGGATGTCGGCCGGGGCGATGCCCTGCTGGGCGAGCCGGCCGTACACCGCCTCGGGGTCGTCCGCACCCAGCAGCTCCTCGATCCGGCGGGTCACCTCGGCGTCGGTGACCTGCACGTCGTAGCGCTGCGCAGCCGCCTCGTGCACCTCGGCCTCGACGAGCAGGCCGAGCACCTGGGCGGTGAGGTCCTCCTCGCGCCCCTCGACGGCGGCGGCGATCCCGGCGTCCGCGAGCCGGTCGTCGACCTGCGCCTGCAGCTCGTCGACGGTGATCCGCTCGTCACCCACGTAGGCGGCGACGTCCGGCGCGGACCGGCACCCGGCCAGGGCGAGGACGGCCAGGAGCGCGGCGGTGCTGGCACGAGCGGTCCGGTGCTGCATCACGCGGCGAGACTGCCACACCGGATGTGACCTGCACCGCAGGCCGCCCCGGTCGGGCTACGCGGCGACGGGCTGCTCCAGGACGGCGCGCAGCACCGCGTGCAGGTTCTCCAGCAGGGCGACGTCCCGCAGCGGGGTGCGCCGGTCGGGGCCGACCGGCAGCTTGAGCGAGATGGTCCGCACGGCCGCCTTGTAGGAGGCGCCGTCGGCCAGCCGGGCCAGGCGCATCTGCTTGGACTCCGGCAGGTCGACCGGGCCGACCCGGATGGTGCGGCCCTGCAGCGACACCTCGGTGATGCCCAGCGCCCGCATCGCCACCCGGAACCGGGCGACGGCGAGCAGGTTGAGCACCGGCGCGGGCGCGGCCCCGTAGCGGTCGGTGAGCTCGTCGAGGACCGCCTGCGCCTGCTCCTCGTCCTGGATGGAGGCGACCTTGCGGTAGGCCTCCATGCGCAGCCGCTCGCCGGGCACGTAGTCGTGCGGCAGGTGCGCGTCCACCGGCAGGTCCACCCGCACCTCCACCGGCTCGGCGGGCGCCTCCTCGCCGGTCACCTGCGCCCGGTAGTCGGCCACGGCCTCGCCGACCAGCCGCACGTACAGGTCGAAGCCGACGCCGGCGATGTGCCCGGACTGCTCGCCGCCGAGCAGGTTGCCCGAGCCGCGGATCTCCAGGTCCTTCATCGCCACCGCCATGCCGGCGCCGAGGTCGGTGTTGTTGGCGATGGTGGTCAGCCGGTCGACCGAGGTCTCGGTGAGCGTGCGCGTCGGGTCGTAGGTGAAGTACGCGTAGGCCCGCTCCCGCCCACGGCCGACCCGGCCCCGGATCTGGTGCAGCTGCGAGAGGCCGAAGGTGTCGGCGCGGTCGACGATGAGGGTGTTGGCGTTCGGGATGTCCAGGCCGGACTCGACGATCGTCGTCGCGACCAGGACGTCGTACTCCTTCTCCCAGAAGCCGACCATGATCCGCTCGAGCTCGTGCTCCTTCATCTGGCCGTGCCCGACGGCGATGCGTGCCTCGGGCACCAGGTGGCGGATCTTCGCCGCGGCCTTGTCGATCGACTGCACCCGGTTGTGGATGACGAACACCTGGCCGTCGCGCAGCAGCTCGCGGCGGATCGCCGCCGCCATCTGCTTGTCGTTCCACGCGCCCACGTAGGTCAGCACCGGGTGCCGCTCCTCGGGCGGGGTGAGGATCGTCGACATCTCGCGGATGCCGGTGAGGCTCATCTCCAGGGTGCGCGGGATCGGGGTGGCCGACATCGAGAGGACGTCGACCGCCGTCCGCATCGTCTTCAGGTACTCCTTGTGCTCGACGCCGAAGCGCTGCTCCTCGTCGACGATGACCAGGCCGAGGTCCTTCCACCGCGTCGTCGGCTGCAGCAGCCGGTGGGTGCCGACCAGCACGTCGATCTTCCCGTCGGCCAGCTCGGCCAGGATCTGCCGGCTCTCGGCGTCGGACTGGAACCGCGAGAGCACCCGCACCGTCACCGGGAACTGGGCGAACCGCTCGGAGAAGGTCTTGAAGTGCTGGTTGGCCAGCAGCGTCGTCGGCACCAGGACGGCGACCTGCTTGCCGTCCTGCACCGCCTTGAACGCGGCCCGGATCGCGATCTCGGTCTTCCCGTAGCCGACGTCGCCGCAGATGATCCGGTCCATCGGCACCGTCTGCTGCATGTCGGCCTTGACCTCGTCGATCGCGGCGAGCTGGTCCGGCGTCTCCTGGAACGGGAAGGCGTCCTCCAGCTCGCGCTGCCAGACGGTGTCGGGCCCGAAGGCGTGGCCCTGGGTGGCCATCCGCGCCGAGTACAGCCGGATCAGCTCACCGGCGATCTGCTTGACCGCCTTGCGGGCCTGGCTCTTGGTCTTCTGCCAGTCGGCGCCGCCCAGCTTCGACAGCGCCGGCGACTCCCCGCCGACGTACCGGGTGAGCTGGTCGAGGGCGTCGGTGGGCACGAACAGCCGGTCCGGCGGCTGGTTCCGCCGCGACGGCGCGTACTCGACGATCAGGTAGTCGCGCTGCCCGCCGTTGACGGTGCGGCTGATCATCTCGATGTAGCGCCCCACACCGTGCTGCTCGTGCACCACCAGGTCGCCCGGCTGCAGCTGCACCAGGTCGACGGCGTTGCGCCGGCGGGCGGGCATCTTCACCGCGTCGCGCATCGTCGTGCCGCGCTGGCCGGTCAGGTCGTGCTCGGTGACCAGCGCCAGCCCGACGCCCGGGAAGGCGAACCCCGCCTCGAGGTTGCCCTGGGTGACGTGGGTCAGCCCGGCGTCGGGGGCGGTGGCGACGTCGGGCACCAGCCGGACGCCGAGCTCGGCCTCGGTGAGCTGGTCGGCGGCCCGCTGGGCGGGGCCGGGACCGGCGAAGGTGACGACGACCCGCCACCCGTCGCGGTGCCATCCCCGCATGCGCTCGACGGCGGCGCCCTGGTCGCCGTGGAACCGTTCGACGGACGTGGCGTCGAGGGTCACCTGGCTCTCGTCGTCCTCGGCCTGCAGGGTGAACGCCCCGGTGGTCCACCAGGGCAGGCCGCGGCCGCGGGTCGCGGCCTCGATGTCGGCGAGGTCGCGGAACGACGACGCCCCGAGGTCGAGCGGGGCTTCCCCCGCCTCCGCGGCGGTCGCCCACGACGCGGCGAGGAACTCCTCCGCGGTGCGCACCAGGTCCGCGGCGCGGCTGCGCACCCGCTCGGGGTCGCAGACCAGCACGTGCGTGCCGGCCGGCAGCAGCTCGGTGAGCAGCTGCAGCTGCCCGGGTACGAGCACCGGGGTCAGCGATTCCATGCCCTCGACGGCGATGCCCTCGGCCAGCTTGCCGAGGATCTCCAGCAGGCCCGGGTGCTCCACGGCGAGCGCCGCGGCGCGGGCCCGCACCTCCTCGGTGAGCAGCAGCTCGCGGCAGGGCGGCGCCCACAGCCGCTCGGGCCGCTCGTCCAGCGAGCGCTGGTCGGCAGCGGAGAAGTAGCGGAGCTCGTCGACCTCGTCGCCCCAGAACTCCACGCGCACCGGGTGCGGCTCGGTCGGCGGGAAGACGTCGAGCAGCCCGCCGCGGACGGCGAACTCACCCCGCTTCTCGACCAGCTCGACGCGGGTGTAGGCGGCGTCGGAGAGCGACTGGGCGATGTCGTCCAGCTCGGCGGAATCCCCGGGCTTCAGCTCCACGGGCACCAGGTCACCCAGCCCCGGCGCCAGCGGCTGCAGGACGCTCCGGACCGGCGCGACCAGCACGTCGATCGCGCCGTTGGCGCCCGGGTGGGTGAGGTCGCGCAGGATGGCGAGCCGCCGGCCGACGGTGTCCGCCCGGGGGCTGAGCCGCTCGTGCGGCAGCGTCTCCCAGGCGGGGAAGGTCTCCACCCGGCGGTCGGGCAGGAAGCAGCGGAGCAGGTCCGCCGCCGCGTCGGCGTCCCGCTCGCCGGCCGTGACCAGGAGGACGGGAACTCCTGCGCCGCCACGCGCGGCGAGCGCCGCAGCCACCAGCGGCTGCGCCGGCGGCGGTGCGGTGACGGCCAGTTCGGCGTTCCCGGCGGCGGCGACCACGCGGGCCATCCCGGGGTCGGTGAGGACGACGTCGAGCACGCCGCGCAGAGTCACGCTGTTCTCTCTCCTGGGATACGGGGCCGCACCGCTGCCGCCGAGTGCGGCACGGGGCCCGGACCCAGGTTAATCGGCGAGGCCGACAGCCGCTCCCGGCCGGATCAGGAGGTGCGGGCGCGGATCACGCGGCCCATCGGCTCCTGCGCGTCGATGGCGGCCAGCGCCTTGCGCAGCAGCGTGCTCGAGGTGTGCATGGTGTACGGGAAGTAGTGCACCCGGACGCCGACCTCGGCGAAGTCGCGCTCGAGCTTCTCGCCCTTGGGGGTGCCCCGCCAGTCGTCGCCCTTGAACAGGACGTCGAACCCGACCTCTCGCCAGGTGTCGATCTTCTCGGGGACGGCCTCGGCGTGCACCGCGTCGACGAACCGCAGGCTGCGCACGATCTCCATCCGCTCGGCCAGCGGGATCACCGGCGCGCGCCCCTTGCTCAGCACCAGCATCTCGTCGGACACCACGCCCGCGATCAGCCGGTCGCAGTGCTGTGCCGCGTGCTTGAGGATGTTGAGGTGCCCGACGTGGAACAGGTCGTAGGCACCCGGCGCATAGCCGATCACGGTCACGGGACACCTCCGGTCCGGGAGACGACGCGGCAGGAAGCCCCCACCCATCCTCACCCGCAGTGACCAGCGGGCCGGTGAACCGGCTGGTCGACGGGTGGTACACCGTGACGCTACGTCGCCCCGGTCACCGAGCGTCAGGTCCTGGGGGGTGGGATCACCCGATCGGGAGAGACCTGCGCCCACCCACCGGGTCGGCGGAGGGCGAGCACCAACTGGTCGACAGCCGCGGCGATGCCGGCGACCGCACGCGCGTGGACGGTGATCGACCGGCGGTGCGGGTCCTCCACCTCGAGCCGGTCCGGCAGCCCGACGCGCCCGCGGTGGACGGGTACGAGCCCGGGTAGCGCGGCGAGCCGCGCCGCCGTCTCCTCCCCGTGCTGCGCCGGCCACCCCGCGTCCGCGACCGCGCGGGCCAGCTCGGCCAGCTCCAGCAGCAGGAAGGTGCGCCGCACCGCCGAAGGCTCCAGGGCCGCGACGGCGGAACGGTGCCGGCGCGTCATGACGAGCACCAGGTCCGCGGTCCGGATCTGCGCGGCCGTCAGCTGCCGGGCACCGAAGGACCCGGGGTCCGCCCCGGCCGCACGGAGCAGCTCGGCGACGGGTGGGTCGACCGGCCGGCCCTCGAGCGCGTGGGTTCCCGCACTGGCGATCGTGATGCCCGATCTCGCTCCGAGACGCGCAGCGAGCAACCGCTCGGTGGCCGGCGACCGGCAGATGTTGCCCGTGCAGACGGCGAGGACGTGGGTCACCGCACGACCGGATCGACGGCGAGGACGAGCGGGCGACGCCGCCGGGGGGTCAGCGGCGCTCCCCGGCGACCACCGGTGCGCGATCTCCGGCAGGAGGGAGCACCTCCGCGGCCGGGCCCGCCGGCCGGCCCTCGGCCGACCGCGCGGCCGGCAGACCGGCCGCGGCGGCCGCACGCAGCCGCGCCACCAGGCGGAACCGTCCGCCCGCCGCCTCGGGCTGGGCGTACGGCCCGTAGCCGTAGATCGCGTCGCCGATGCCCTCGCGGAGCATGGTGAGCACCACGCCGATCAGCCGGGCGTCCACCCGGCGCAGGCCCTCGAGCGCAGCGGCCAGCTGGGCACGCCGCAGCCGGCGGCCGGACGCCACGAGGAGCACGCCGTCGGTGTACGCCGACAGGACCTGGGCGTCCGTGACCGGCAGGACCGGCGGGCTGTCCCAGATCACCACGTCGTAGCGCTCCCGGACGCGGGCCACGAGCTCCGCCATGCCCGGCGAGGAGAGCAGCTCCGCCGGGTTGGGCGGCACCTCACCGGCAGTGAGCACGGCCAGACCCGGAGCGCCCCACTCCTGGACGACGTCGTCGAACCTCGCCCGGCCCACGAGGACGGTGGAGAGACCGGCCGCCCCCTCGATGCCCAGCCGGTCCGCGACGGCCGGGCGGCGCAGGTCGGCGTCCACGAGCAGCACGCGGTCGCTGGTCTCGCTCAGCGCGAGCGCCAGGTTCATCGCGACGGTGGACTTCCCCTCACCCGGCATGGCGGAGGTCACCGTCAGCATCAGGGGCCGGCCACCGATCCGCAGGAAGTTGGTCGCCGTGCGCAACTGGCGGTACAGCTCGGCCTGCGGGCTGCGCGGCAGCCGGTCCACCACGAGCCCGTCGGCGGATGCAGGATCGAGCGGGAGCCGGGTCAGCACCGGCGCCTCGGTCAGCGCGCGGACGTCGTCCGCCGACCGCACCCGGGTGTCCAGCGCTTCCCGCGCCAGCGCGGTGAGCAGGCCCAGGACGAGCCCGAGGAACGCGCCGACGACCAGGTTGAGCCGGGTGTTGGGCGAGGTCTGGTGCTCGGGCTCCACGGCCGGGGCGACCACCGAGCTCCGGACCGTCGCGTTGCCGCGCGTGTCCACCGGCGCGAGGTCGCCCACCGCCTCGGTCAGGTTCTCCGCTACCGAGTTGGCGATGGCGGCCGCCTGCACGGCCGACGTGCTCGTCACCTGGATCTCCAGGACCACCGTCTCGTTCGGCGTGGTCACGCGCACCTGCCGCGCGAGGTCCCGGGGCTCGGTCCGCAGGCCCAGCTCCTCGATGACCGGGTACAGCACGGTGGCCGTGGTGGCCAGCGTCGCGTAGGAGGCCATCTGGTTCTGAGTGAAGGTCGACCCCTGGGCGAGCTCGTTGGCGCTGCTGCCCGACTGCAGGGAGAAGAACAGGCTGGCGGAGGCCGTGTAGACGGGGGTGGCGCCGAGGCTCAGCGCCACGCTGCCCCCGAGGGACAGTGCTCCGACGACGACCAGCGTCAGCCACCGCCGGACCAGGACGTCCAGATACGCGCGCAGATTCACACTCGCCCCCCTGCCACCCGGGTATCGAGTGGCCTTCGAAGTGACGAGGGTATCCGGCCAACCCGCTGGTCAGAGGGGACATCATCCGTTGTGGGGACCCCCGGCCACCCGTCCCCCGGCTCCTCCGCGGGGCGCGGCGGACGGGCCAGCTGGGCCCACACGGCCAGCCCCCCGACGAACCACACCAGGGTCGCGTACTGCGTGATCAGGGCGACCGTGGCCAGCGCCGGGACCTGGGCGGCGATCGCGATGGTGGGCGCCGCCGCCCGGCGGAGCGCGACGGCGACCACCGCGGCGCCCAGGAGGACGAGGACGACCAGCAGCGGCATCCAGCCGTAGGTCAGCCCGTGCAGGATGAGGGCGCTGTCGATCGAGCCGAAGGAGTCGAAGCGCACCGAACCATCGGGGCCGCGGGAGAAGGACGACGAGAAGCCCAGGGCATCGATCTCGCCCACGAGGGCGAGCAGGTCGGCCCGGTAGGCGGCGCTGTTCGTGGCCTCGTCCCCGGCCGCGAGGAACACCCGGCTCAGCAACGGCGCGGTGACCGCGAGGACCGCTGCACCGGCCCCCACCAGGAGGACCCGCAGCCGGACGGTCAGCTCCCGCGCCATCAGCACCGAGAGCGCCACCCCGAGCACGGCGGTGACCAGGCCGATGCGGCTGTAGGTCACGACCACCGCGCCGAGCATCACCGCGGCGGCGGTCACCCGCACCCACGCCCGTACGGGGGCGGCCAGGACCAGGGGGAGGGCCAGGGCCAGGCTCGCGCCCAGGGCGATGGAGTGACCGAAGGCGCCCTCGGCGCGGGCCACCCCGCCCCGGATCTGGATCCCGTCCCACAGCGCGCGCAGACCGGGTGAACCGGGGAACGACAGGAAAGGGTTGGTACCGGTCAGGTTCTCGGCGAGCGTGGCGACGGCGAGCAACGAGAACACCACGAGCACGAGGCGCAGCAACCGGTCCCACCCGACCAGCGAGGGCAGCAGGCGACCCACGAGGTACGCACCCAGGTACTGCACCGCGGCCACGACCACGCTGGACAGCGTCGCCGTCCCGACCGCGAGCGGCGCCAGGCAGCCGACCACGAGGAGCACGACCAGCAGGTCGACGGCGGCGAGCCGGCCGCCGAGCCGGCGGATCCGGGGAACGGCGACCGCGAGCACCAGCAGGCCCATGAGGACCTGCGGCTGGAAGTACACCCCGACCGCGATCCCGCTCCAGATGGGCACGAAGCACATCACGCCGAGGTAGCCGGCGGCGAGCAGGATCGGCTGCCGCCGGCTGATCACGAGCAGCAACCCGGCCACCGCGAGGGCCAGCGCCGCCAGCAGCAGCCGGTCGGCGGTCGGGCCGCTCAGGGCGGGGAGGATGCCGCTCATGCGGCCGCCGGCACACGGCTGAGCGCCTGCCGGCCGAGCCGGGCCACCGCGCGCACGTCCCGGCGCACGGGCGCGAGGACGGCGTACAGCAGCGCGACGGCGAGCGCGCCGGCGGCCACCCCGGCCGCCAGCCCGGCCCAGGGCGAGGACCACGGCGCCGCGGCGGCGGCCGACCGGGAGACGACCGAAACCGCGACGAAGACGCCCAGCACGCGCGCGGCGCTGCCGACCAGGGGACGCATCGGCAGCGACGTCGACCGGGAGAGCCACCAGAAGGACAGCGGCCAGGTGAGCAGCGGCGCGAGCGCGTAGCCGGCCGCGACGCCCACGACGCCCCAGGAACTGCCGGCCAGGACGCAGACGATCTTCACCGCGGCCTGGATGAGCGAGTACCGGAGCAGCGCTCCGGTCAGGCCGCACGCCACGTACACCCAGTAGTTCGCGAGGCCGAGGGTCTGCACCGCCCCGGCGACCGCCAGCAGCGCCAGCAGGGGCGCGGCCTCCTGCCAGGCGTCCCCGAGCAGCACCGACACCAGCTGCGGAGCGGTGCCCGCCACCAGGCCGAGGCCGGCGACGAGCGTGTACCCCAGCGCCAGCTGCCCCTGCCCGACGTAGCGGGTGAGCCGCCGCGCTTCGTCCTGCACCGCGGCGAGCACCGGCAGCGCCACCTGGGTGATCGGCGCACGCACCTGCGTCAGCGGGGTCATCAGCAGCTGGAACGCCCGGTTGTAGAGACCGAGGGGACCCGCGCCGAACCGGGCACCGATGACCACGGAGTCGGCGTTGTTGGCCACGTAGCCGATCACCTGCGTACCGACCATGTGCCAGCCGAAACGGAGGAGCCCGCCCATCTCCGCACGCCGCGACGGCAGGCGGGGGCGCCATCGGCCGCCCGCCACGACCAGGGCCAGCATCACGCCGTACTGACCGAGCTGCTGGACGACCAGGGCCCAGTAGCCGGCACCGGCCAGGGCCACCCCGAGCGCGAGGGCGAGGCCGCTGACGGCCGCGACGACGTCCGCGACCGCGAGCCGGCCGAACAGCAACCGACGCGTGAGGTCCGCCCGGTACTGCGTGGCCAGGCCGTTGAGCAGGAAGGTGAGCGCGAGGACCTGCCCGATGCCCACCAGCTCGGGCCGCCCGTACAGGGCGGCGAGGACCGGGGCGAGGCAGAACGCGGCCACGGCGAGACCCAGACCGAGCGCCGTGTTGATCCAGAACAGGTTCCCCCGCTGGCGCTCGCTCAGGGTGCGGGCCTGCACGGCTGCGGTCGACAGGCCGAGATCGCGGAAGATGTCCGCCACCCCGATCACCGCGGTCACCATGGCGATCAGCCCGTAGTCCCCAGGGGTCAGGATCCGGGAGAGCAGCACGACGGACAGGACCTGCACCAGGATCTTGACGCCCTGCCCCGCCACGGTCACGGCGGCTCCCCGCGCCCCGCGGCCACCCAGGCTCCGACCCGCCGGCGCCGAGCCCGGGTCGACCGGCTCCGGCAGGGCCTGCGGACCGGCGGGACCCAGGGTCCCGGTCACCGCAGCGCGCGCAGGGCGGCGGCGGCCGGCTCCAGCATCGCGGCGGCCCGGGCCCGCAGGTCGCAGACCTGAGGGGCCAGCGCGGGCGCCCGGTCGAGGAGGGCCAGCGCGTCCTGCGCCGGCGTGGCGCTCGATCGCAGGTCCACCTGCGCGGTCCAGCCGAGGTCGGCCAGCAACGGCTCGAACTTGCGCGAGTAGCTCAGCGGGATCGCGGGGGTGCCCACGGAGAGCGCGTTCAGGCAGGCGTGCATGCGGGAGCCGAGCACGAGGTCCGCGCCGGCGACCACGCCGCGCACCTCGGCGAGGGAGCCGGGCACGACCACCTCGACGTCGCCACCCACCTCCGCGGCGAACGCCCGGACGGCGGCGATGTCGTTGTCGGGGGACGGCCCGTCCAGCACGTGGGCGAGGAGCGTGACCCTCCGGTCACGGGCCTGCAGCCCCGCGTACAGCTCGCGGACCACGGCCCGGTACGCCCGGGGGTCGACGTGCGGGCTGCCGTTCCAGAGCAGCCCCGAGACGTTGAGGACGACGTCGCGGCCACCGGTGCGCGGCGGCGTGGGCAGGGCGAAGACGACGTCGGTCGTGCGGACGTCCACCCGCCGGCCCAGCTCCTCGGCGCAGTCGGCGCTGCTTCCGTCGCGGGTCATGACCTGCGCCGCGGTGCGCATGCTGCGCCGGGCGATCAGCTCGCCGCGTCGGGTCCGGAAGGGCCCGATGGTCTGCGGACCGAGCACCAGCGGCACGCCGGACCGGTGCACGAACTCACCGAGGGCGCTCATCGCGACGAGGCGGTCCAGGCCGTAGATCTCGGCGAAGCTGTCACCCGAGCGGGTGTCGACGACGAGGTCGAAGGACCGCGCCCAGCCGCGCAGCCCGTGCCGGCGGGTGACCCAGTCGTCCAGCAGGACCCGCGGCGAACCGACCCGGG
Organism: Blastococcus carthaginiensis; assembly: GCF_030731085.1. Taxonomy (NCBI): domain Bacteria; kingdom Bacillati; phylum Actinomycetota; class Actinomycetes; order Geodermatophilales; family Geodermatophilaceae; genus Blastococcus; species Blastococcus carthaginiensis. The sequence goes on from NZ_JASNFN010000023.1 coordinate 107,039, forward strand.
CCGGCGCCGTCCGCGAGCCGTAGTTCTGGAACTCCACGACGGCGTCCGGCCAGACCGAGCGGACCAGGCCGGCGGTGCCCTCTGCCAGTGCCCGGACACCCAGGTTGGGCGACGTATCGTCGGCCCAGAGGACCAGGACGCGCATGCACACTCCCGGGTGGCGGTCGGTACCTGCACCGGCGGTCCGGCAGGATCTGGTCCTCATCCTGCGGTCGCCGCAGCCGTACCAGGTAGGACGAGGCCCCCGGCCTAACCCCGGGGGGTGACGGGAGGTCCGTGAGCGTTCCCCGGGCGAGGCGGCCCTTCGTCGTCCTCCAGTCCTTCCCCACGCCACGGCCCACGACGAACCCCTACATCGTCATGCTGGGACGCAGCCTGGCCGCGCTCGAGGACGTCGAACTGCACACCTTCAGCTGGCGTCGGGCGCTGCTGCGCCGCTACGACGTCTTCCACGTGCACTGGCCCGAGATCCTGGTGGCCGGGCACAGTCCGCTGAAAGCGCTGGTCCGTCAGGTGCTGTTCCTGCTGCTGCTGGCCCGGGTGTGGCTGACCCGCACGCCGCTGGTGCGAACCGTGCACAACCTGGAGCTGCCGCAGGGCATCTCCCGGCGCGAGGTGGCCCTGTTGCGGCTCGCCGAGCGGCTGACCACGCTGCGGATCCGGCTCAACGAGAGCACCGAGGTCGCCCCCGGCCGGGCCGCCGAGCTGATCGTGCACGGCCACTACCGCGACTGGTTCGACGGCTTCCCCCGAGCCGAGACGGTCCCCGGGCGGATCACCTTCTTCGGGCTGGTCCGGCGGTACAAGGGTGTCGAGCGGCTGGCCGAGGTCGTCGTGGCGACCCCGGACGACCGCATCGAGGGGGGCCTCTCGCTGTACATCGCCGGCCGGCCCTCCAGCGACGAACTGGCCGACGCCCTCCACCGCACCGCTACCGTCGACCCGCGGGTGCACCTGCGGCTGGAGTTCCTCGCGGACGCCGACCTGGTGGCCGAGGTGACCGCGGCCGAGCTCGTGGTGCTCCCCTACCGGGAGATGCACAACTCCGGCGGCGCGCTGACGGCCCTGTCCCTCGCCCGGCCCGTGCTCGTGCCGGCCAACGACGTCACCCGCGCACTCGCCGAGGAGGTGGGCCCGGGCTGGGTCTGGACCTATGACGGCGAACTCGGGTCCGCGGACCTGGTCGGTGCCCTGCGCGGGGTACGGGCACGCGGCGACGTCCCGCCGCCGGACCTGTCCGCCCGCGACTGGGAAGTCGCCGGCCGGGCACACCTGGCCGCCTACCGCCGTGCGGTGGACCTGGTCGGGGGGGGGCCCCCCCGGGCGGGCCCCCGCCGGGCGGGCCCGGCGCGGGGGGGGGGGGGGGGGGGGGCCGCCCCCCCCCCCCCCCCCCCCCCCCCCCCCGGCGCTGCCGCAGCCGGGGGCTCGGCGGTGCGGGCCGGTGGCCCGGTGGGAAGGGGCGGCCGGCGCCGGACCGAGGCACCCGACCGGACCAGCGGGAAACGGTCGGCCGCGCCGCGCAGCCGCTGTGCAGGGTGCTCGACGACCAGCCAGCTCAGCAGCGCCAACGGCACCGTGGCGACCGTGCTGAGCACGATGTAGGGGACGACGCCGGCCTCGTGGGCCCCGAGCAGCACCAGCAGCTGCTGCACCGGGAACGCGTAGACGTACATCCCGTAGGAGATGTCGTTGCGCTTCCCCACGGCGTGCAGCGGCAGCACCGCCCCGAGCCAGAGCAGCGCATAGGCCAGCGGCAGGGCCGCCGCAGCTGGGGGGAGGCCGAGGGCCAGGACGAGGACGACGGTGCCGCCGCTCGCCGCTGCCAGACCCCCGTGTGCGATCAACCGGTCGCGGAACACCGCCAGCACTGCGCCGGCGAAGAACCACGGCGCCAGCGTCAGGAAGGTGTCCACGTCGAACCGGACCCGCAGTCCGAACTCCCACTGCCCGACCGCCAGCGCCGTCAGCGTGATCCACGCCGCGACCACCGCCGAGCGGGTCCACCGACGCCCCACGACGGTGACGAGCAGGCCGACGGCGACGTAGCAGATCCCCTCGTAGTACAGCGTCCACAGCGACCCGTTCCACGCGCCCGGGTACGGCACCGCCTGCGGCGTCGCGCCCACGGCGTAGTCCTGGACCTGCAGGGTCAGGTTGGCCAGCACGTGGTGCATCCCGTCGCCGAGGCGGTAGGGACCGGCACCCAGCGCGCTGCCGATCGGCGCTGCCACGAACGCGACGACGAGCAGCGACCCCAGGTAGCCGGGGTAGATCCGCAGGAATCGCCGCCAGGCGAAGCCGGGCAGCTCGGACGAGAGACGGCTCTGCGTGATGAGCCAGCCGGACAGGGCGAAGAAGCCGGCGACCGCCAGCGTGCCCAGCGGCACCTGTCCCAGCCGGGGTACGTCGCCGAAGCCGCCGATCGGCCAGGCGTGCGCGATGATCACCGTGACCGCCAGCAACAGCCGCAGGGCGTTCAGGCTGTTCCGTCGGCGGAGGAGGTCCAGCAGGAGAGGTGCGCGTCGGTCGATGCTCATGCGGCGCGCGCCCCTCCGCGCCGGCGACGGCGCCCTGGACTCCCTGCGCCGCCCCGGCGAGGGGGCGCGCCGTACTCCTGGTAGACCAGGCCGACCGTCCCGGCCAGCATGCCGGCACCACGGGCGGCGCTGCGCGCACCGCGGGCGCGGTGCCGGACGTCGGCGGTGAGCACCCCGAGCAGCCAGCGCGCCGCGCCACCGAGCACCCGAGCGCCGCCCGCGGCCCACCCCCGCCCACGGGCGAGGAGCCGGTCGCGGCGGCCGCCGGCCAGTCTCAGGTCGACCCGGCTGACCGAGTTGCCCGAACTGAAGGCCCGCCGCAGCACCCACGCCGGGCGAGCCCGCTCCGGCGGCACGACGTCGGTGACAACGGCCTCCGCACACCACACCAGTGCGCCCTGCGCCGCTGCGAGTTGCCGGGTGAACAGGGTGTCCTCTCCGCCACTGAGCCCGAACGCAGGGTCGAACCGGAGCCTGGCCGCCCGGACACGGGGCAGGTGCAGCAGCAGGTTGTTGGTCGCCGCGACGTCGATCGGAGTGCCGGTGGGCAGCCGGCGTCGGTCGAAGAAGCCGCCCGCGGCGATCCAGGTCGGCAGGGGGGCCGGGAAGGTGGAGGTGACCGTGCCGGCCACCGCTGCCGCCCCGGAATCGCGCTGGGTGGCCAGCAGGTGCCGCAGCCAGCCGGGGTGCGGCACCTCGTCGTCGTCGATGAAGACCAGGAACTCACTGCCGTGGGACTCCGCCAGCGCCCGGTTCCGGCCTGCGGCGATCCCCGGTGTCGGCTCGTGGACGTAGGTGACGTGGACGCCCGGTGCGGACGCTCGGGTGGCGTCCTCGACGGTGGTGCGCCCGGTGCCCGTCGGGTCGTTGTCCACCACGAGCACGCGGGCACCCCCGTATCCGACGACCTCGGCCGCCTGCGCCACCAGCACGGGGAGCAGCGCCGCGAGGGTCTCCGGCCGCCGGAACGTCAGGACGGCGACGGTGACGGTGACGGCCGGCATCGTCGTCCCAGCCGGAGTCACCGGGACTCCCAGGTGCGACGCAGCAGACCGGCCATCTCCGCCCGGTAGGTCTCCGGTGCGTGCCGGGCCCGGGCGCGCTGCGCGTCCTCGACCGCCAGCCTGCCCACGGTCGGCCAGTCGGCCACCAGCCCCGCGACCGCGTCGGCCCAGGCGGTCGCGTGGCCGGGTGGCACCGCGCGGGCCGAGGCGTACCCCGCGGCCGCCTCCCGGAGCCCACTGCTGTCGCTGACCACGAGGGGCCTGGCGGCCAGGACCGCCTCGACCGCGGTGTTGCCGAACGGCTCGTCCACCACCGACGGGACCAGGACGACGTCGGCCGCGGCGAGGACGGGCCAGACGTCGGCCTCGAAACCCCGGAATGCGACCTGTCCGTCCAGCCCGGCGGCGGCCACCGCCTCGCGCAGCTCGGCCTCGAACCACTCATAGCCCGGGAACACCCCGCCCAGCAGGTCCAGGCAGGCCGGCACCCCGCGCGACCGGAGCTCGGCCAGCGCGGCGACGGCCACCTGCGGGCCCTTCCGCGCCGACAACCGCCCGATGAACAACAGCCGCACGCCACCGGTCAGCTCCGTCCGGGGCGGCGGCACCGTCGCCGGGGAGGGGATCCCGTTGTGGACCACGGTGGCCCGGCTCTCGATCCCCGGCGCCGATTCGGCGAGCACCTCCAGGCTGAACCGGCTGTTGACCACCACGGCCGAGGCCCAGGAGACCGGCAGGGCGAGCAGTCGGCGGACCAGCGCGGGCGCGCCGCGCTCCGCCTCGTGCACGTGGCAGACCACCCGCCGTCCGGACAGCCAGGCCAGCACGATCCACAACGGGATGGTCAGGGTGCTGACGTAGACGCCGTCGCGGCCCGCGGTGCGCAGCAGCCGCACCGCCGGGAGCAGGCCGGCGACCGCATCGACGAGCAGCCGGAGGGCGCCGACCGGGCGCAGCGCGCTCTTGCGGATCACGGGCATGCGGCAGGTGACGACCTGGGCACCGACCTTCTGCAACGCGTCGGCCAACGGACCGGGCCCGGGCAGCGCCACGACCACCTGGTCGTCCGCGACGAGCGCCGCCACCGACTCCAGGAACACCCGGTCGGAGCCGTAGAGCTCCGACCCCGGGTGGGCGAGCAGCACCCGCCGGGGCTCGCCGGCCGGCCGGCGACGAACCGGCCGGACCAGGGCGGCGAGCCCGAGCAGCGCGCCCTCGATCGAGCCGCGCAGCGCGGCCCACGCAGGCCGTGGGGACTCGACCAGCTGCCGGCGACCGCCGCGCAGCAGGATCTCCCAGCTGACCCGGGGCGTCGCCACGAGCCACCGCAGCAGGTCGGGGCGGGACAGGTTCCGGGCGGCGAAGGTCAGCCGGTTGCGGCAGTTGTAGCGGTAGTAGAGGGCGGATTTCCCGTGGGCCCGCTCCGCGCCGTGCGTGCCACCCTCGTCGTGCACGACCTGCAGGTCCTCGCGGACCTCCAGGTGGCCGCCGGCCGCCAGCGCCCGGTGGCTGAGGTCGACGTCCTCCCAGTAGAGGAAGTACGTCTCGTCGAAGCCGCCCAGCCGGGCCCACAGTTGGGCGTGGATCACCAGGCAGGCCCCGGTCAGCCACGGCTCGGGATCCGGCAGCGGCGGGCGCGGCGAACGGGCCCCGCGGACGCGGCCGTCCCGCAGCGACAGCGTCGACCCGCTGAAGACCACCTCGCCGGTCGAGGAGGTGATCAGCGGGCTGATCACGGTCAGCGGCTGGCGCAGACTGTGCGCCCGCAACTCGGCGATCACCGCCGGGGTGGCGCGGGCATCGGGGTTGAGGCAGAGGTAGGTGACGCAGCCCAGCTCCTGGGCGCGCGCGATCCCCACGTTGGTCGCCGCACCGAAGCCGCGGTTGTCCGGCAGGCCGACCAGCTCCCAGCCACGCGCGGCCGCGAGGGTTCGGACCGCCTCGCGTTCCTGGTCGGTGGAGTGGTTGTCGACCACCACGACGCGGACGTCCGGGCCGAGCCCCGTGGCGCCGGGCAGGTTCTGCGCGAGGAGCCGGTGGGAGCCGAAGTTGACCACGACGACACCGATGGCCCCCTCCGACGCCCCCGGCCGGCTCACGGGATCGGGACCGCTCGCCGGACGGACGGCCGCAACGGGTCCTCGACCACGCCCAGAGCGGCCGGGTCGACCACCGGAGGCTCGTCCTTGACCGCGGTCTCGACCGGGATCCGGTCGTCGGCCAGGTGCTGGGCGAGGTGCAGGAAGCTGGAGAAGTGCGGGCCGAGGAGATACCCGGCCCCCGCCAGCAGGTAGACGTCGGCCACTGCCGACCGCACCCCCTCGACGGAGTTGTAGGCACCCTTGTCCAGCTGGCCGGTGCAGCCCGGGATCGTGCGGCAGATCCGCTCCTGCACCTCGGGGACGTCACAGGAGACGAAGAAGCGGGTGCCCGGCCGCTGCTCGACCATCCGGCGCATCCGGCCCTCGAACCACTCCACCGGCGAGGTGGCCCTGGTCGCCGCGTGCGACACCGCGTGGGCCCGGATCATCACCCCGACGTAGGGCTCACCACCGAGCTCGTCGGCGGAGAAGCGGGTCACCGCCTCGGCGATCGCGTCGACCGGGACCAGGTCGCGGTAGGCCTCCGCCCACGGCCGGGCCTGCGGCGGGAGCTGGATCTCCGAGCCCGTCCGGATCTGCCAGAGGCGCTCCCGGCGCTTGCCGTCGTCCAACCAGTCCAGCGAGGCGTCGACGTAGGGGTAGCGATGCGCCAGCAAGCGCGACACGGCGCGGGGCACGGTTCGCCCCGGGAAGTCCCAGAGGTCGGAGAAGCGCGGGCCGAACAGCTTCCCGGTCGGCCAGACGTAGGCGAACGACCGCCCCTCCAGCTCTGCGAGGCTCTGCGCGCCGAGCACGACCCTCACCCGGTTGCCGAGGCCGGAGTCGTACCCGTTGTAGGCGATGACGGCACCGCGACTGGCTGTGGAGGACATGCCACTCTCTCGATCGTCGTGCGGCGGCACGCGGAGCCGGAAGGCACGCGCGCCGAGCGTGTCCTGTCATCTCAGCCCGGCTCAGGACGCCGCACATCCCCCGGAGTGGGTGACTACGGAGGATGCGGGAGAGAGGTGTCCGGCCAGGGGTCGGCGCTGGTGGCCCACCCCTGGCCCTCGGGTCAGCCCGCCGGGACGCGTGCGATGGCCGGGGTCACGTGCAGCTCGTCGGCGACGATGACCTGGGGGCGGCTCGCCGAGCCGGAGGTGTACCCCTGCAGGTACAGCCCACCGGCACCCTGCAGCTCCACGCTGCTGTCGGTCGCGCTCACCAGCCAGTCCGGCTCGATCCCGGCCACCGGCCACGCCTTGGCCTGCACGGTCGTCGTTCCCGACCCCACCGCCTCCACCCGCACCCGCAGCACGTCACCCGCGGCGTACGTGCCCGGCAGCCGCACCGTCTGCAGCACCGTCTCCGCACCCGACACCACCCGCGACACCGACAGCTGCGCCAGGCCCGTGGAAGCGACCCACAGCCGCGCCCGGTAGTCACTGGTGCCGATCCGGCGCACACCCAGGTTCACGAACGACCCACCACCGGTCGGCGCGTC